>JAFGKQ010000263.1 GCA_016928495.1 Candidatus Fermentibacterales bacterium | reverse complement strand
GGTTCTTCGAGACCATCGCCGCAGCTCCAGGATCGCGTCCCTCATGCGTTCTCGTTCCGGCATGCACATCCGGACACCCTCATGGCAGCCGATGAGAGGCCCAATCCGGAGCTGAGCCGGGCGGATCATCTCGCCCAGCCGCTCCACCTCATCGAGGTCATCGATGATGCTCCTGGTGAGCACCGCAGCCAGTGTTACCTCGGCACCGCCCTCCAGCAGCGCCCTTGCGCCTTCGACAATTCGTTCCATTCCTTCATCCGAACCCGAGCGGTCATCGAACAGCGCGTTCAGGCCTATCTGTACGCAGTGCACTCCTGCAGACAGAAGGGCGTCCACTCGATCCGGGAAAAGCAGGGTCCCGTTGGTGGAGAGGCTCACACCTGCGATTACCCCGCATGCCGCAGCAATGATCTCGGCGAAGTCCCGATGGAGAGTCGGCTCCCCTCCCGTGATGTTCAGTTCCACGAGCCTGAGATCCGAGAGACCGCGGATGATCCCGATGAGCGTGGTCGTGTCCAGCTCTCGGCATCTCTCTGCGCCCTTTCTGAAGCAATGTGCGCAGTCCCTGTTACAGACGGAGGTGATAGCCAGGCTGGCATACATGGGGGAGGAGAATGCGTCATCCGAGAAGGGTCTGTATGCGGATACTCGGAGCCCGCGCGCTTGTGCTGAAGGGTATCTCCGCAACTCGAGGAATCCCTGTTCCGCAAGGGATGATAGCCACAGAACCTTCGAGGCGACCTCTTCCGGTGCTCTGCCAGCGGATCTGGCAAGCTCGTACAGGCTGGATGTGCCGTCGGCTCTCTCCAGGACTTCCTCCAGATCGTCGGGGATCAGCTCGTATCTCCCGCGCTTGCCTACTAGCAGGAGACCCACGGGCTCCCGCCGCATGAAGACGCCCGTGCCCGGCATCGGGTAGAGCCCGAGCCCGGAGTCAGATGTCCCGGCGGCATTCAACTGCCACGCCATTCTCGAGAAGCGACTCGATGAAGCACATGACGTCCGATTCGGTCAGGTCCCGGCAGCTTCTCCGGGACAAGTCGGCGAGGATGTCGCCGACATTCCTCTCACGCTCTGCAAGAGCTTCGATGATCATCATCGCGGGCTCGTTGTACTTTCTCATGGTCTTGCTTCCCGGATGCACGAGCATCCGTTCCTCTCTGAGGAGCAGGAAGCCGTCTGCCAGCGCGAAGCGTCGCAAGTCCCGCTTCCTTTCGGCTGGGAGGGGATGAGCGCCGGCAGCGTCTCACCCCCCTCCAGTGGATGCCTAGCCCCTACTCGGGTCCACTTCCCGCGTAGTTGAGCAATCCGCAGAGCAAGTAGAGGATGATGCTCTTCGCTGGCCCGTCCTCAACTCTGATGACGGCCTCTTCGGCAGGCTTCAAAGCCAATGGTGTCACCTCCTCTCGTCATAGAGCCCGATCGGGCTCATGAGCGCAGACGATGGGGAACCGGAGCCGTGATGCTCCCGAGAGACATGCCGTTCGAAGGCCGGACTCCATTCAGCATCAGCTCTCCATTCATGAGCCCCGGGCAGGATTGTCCTGACTTGCGAATCGGCTTTCAACCCCCGGCATGGATTCCGTGGCCGACCCGGGAAGCACACCCGGAAATTCCCTGTTCATCGACAGTCCGGTTTGCAGGGGACTCGACCGGGGCAGAATCCGGCAGTTACCCCGGGCTCCTGAAGGACCTTCGCCGTGGCCTCCGCGCTGGTCCTGCTCAGGATCACTCATCCTCCACCCGTAGGCGGTCGCCCCTCTTGACTCCCTCCGTGCCCCATCCTATCAGAGACGCGGGGTTGGCCTGCTCCGTCCGGAGGGATGGTGGGTGATGCGAGCGGTATGCCCTCGTTCCATCGCTGTTGTCCTGTCGGTGCTCGTTCCCGGGCTGTCACACGCCCAGATGGACGGCTCTGTCGTCTGCTGGGGATGGAACTCGTACGGGCAGTCAGAGGAGCCTTCGCCCAACGAGGGCTACGTGAGTGCGGCAGCGGGGGCATATCACAGCATGGCTCTGCAGGCCGATAGCACGCTGGTCTGCTGGGGCTTCGACTTCTACGGCCAGTGCGATGTCCCATCACCCAACCAGGGCTTCACGGACATGGACGGGGGCTACTACCACAGCATCGCCCTCAGGGCCGACAGCACCGTAACCTGCTGGGGGTACGACAACTGGGGCCAGTGCTCCGTCCCTCCCCCGAACGAGGGCTTCCTCGCTATCTCCGCGGGAAGCTGCCACAGCGCGGGTCTCAAGGCTGACGGCACCATCCTTTGCTGGGGCCGTAACGACTCCGGTCAGTGTGACGTGCCGTCGCCGAACGAGGGTTTCCTGGACGTGGCCTGCGGTGGGTTCCATACGATAGGCCTCAGGGAAGACGGCACGATCGTGTGCTGGGGCCGCAACGACCATGGTCAGTGCGATGTCCCCGCTCCCGACGAGGGCTTCGCAATGATCGGGGCCGGCCTCTACCACAGCATCGGCCTCAGGGGTGACGGCTCGCTGGTCTGCTGGGGCCTCGACGACCACGGTCAGTGCGATGTCCCATCCCCGAATAGCGGTTTCGTGGACATGGATGCAGGGTACAACCACAGCATCGGCCTGAGGGAAGATGGCGCCGCTGTGTGCTGGGGATGGGACAACTACGGCCAGTGCTCCGTGCCATCACCCAATCAGGGCTTCGTCCGGGTCGCCGCAGGCTGGCAGCACAGCATTGGTGTCCATGAGTGCGAGACAGGCATTGAAGACCAGCCCTCCTCACTTCCGGGGCTCATGCTCGGCCCTCCGGCACCCAACCCCTTCGAGCAGCGCGTCACCCTCACCTTCACGCTCTCGGAGCCAGGGCAAGCAAGGCTTGATGTCTGGGATGTGTCGGGAGGACACCTGTGCACCCTGCTGGACTCTCCACTAATAGCGGGCGAGCATATCGCCGTCCTCGACGGATCGGATTTGCCACCGGGAGTCTACCTCATCAGGCTGTCGAGCGGGCCCTGGAGCGCAACCGGGAAGGTAGTGCTCCTGAGGTAGCCCTCGTTCCCGAGCGTTTGGCCGCGGAGCCGCTGGAACCTTCACGCGCCTTGGTGGTTAGTGTCATCGGGAAGAGGCCGGGCACCGCGTTCCGTAGCGTTGTGGCCGCGGGACCTGTGTCCCCCCTCTGCCGATCGTATATTAGTCGTGCAGGCAGAATTGACTGCCTGCTCGAAGGAGTCGAGAGTGATGATGGATCTCCTGGTCCGGATCGCGGCTCTGGTGGCTTTGTGTGGCGTCCTTGCCGGGGTCTCCGCCGCCCAGCCCGACGGGTCCATCGAATGC
>JAFGKQ010000262.1 GCA_016928495.1 Candidatus Fermentibacterales bacterium | reverse complement strand
TCCTCCATCAGGGGAAGGTCCTCGTCCGGCAGGCCTATGAAGCCGACACCGGAGAAGATGGGGACCAGGAACGGTATCGCCACGGTCACCACCAGCAGGGAGGCTACGGTGACCGGATCGCGGAGCGCCCCCGGGAGGCTCTTCGGGCTCAACCTTCGTTCCTCCAGGTGATCTGCGTAACCAGGCCCCTGCCATCCAGGACGGGCCTGGCAGAACCTTCTATGCGCAGGACGACCGGGTCGCCGGTCAGGACGTGCTCGGTATCCCCCGCCAGGACCCTGCCCTCCCCGGTCACGGTCAGGAAGACCGGGGGCAGGGCCCAGGCCGGCAGCGCGATCTCCGCTCTTCCGTCGAAGCGCCAGCTCACCGCCGGCTGACCGGAATCGATACCCATGCCGAACAGCGGCCCGTGCCATGCTGCGGAGAGAGCGGGCTGCGGCAGGGGTCCGTGCTCCCCCGAGGCGGGAGCCGCAGGCTCCAGGAGCCTGCTCCAGTCACTTCTGAGGCGGTCGCGCGATCCGACATCCGATGCGTAGAGGGCAGCGCTCCGGGCCATGCGGGAGCGCAGCCCTCCGTCGGAGAGCAGCAGATCGATGGCCGGGGCCAGAGCGCTCCCGATGGACTCAGCGGGAATCCTCAGGACTGCGTCGGAGGGCAGGTAGTCGAAGGAGCCGCCCGAGCTCACCACCGCCGGAATGCCGGCCCTCAGGGCTTCCAGGAGGCTGCCCGAGGTCTCTCCACAGTGCGGAGACCGCACGTCGACCGCCAGATCCAGCATCCTGATCCAGCCCTGGTACTCCGCTTCCGGGAGCCGTCCGGCACTCCTCACCCACTCGGGTAGGTTCTTTTCGGGGTATCCGGAGCCGAGCAGGACCAGTCCCATGGATGGCCACCCCCTCCTGAGCCTTGCCAGGGCTCCGAGCAGGTGCTCCAGGCCCCTTCCTGGTCTGTTGGATCCCAGCATGCCGACAAGGGGAGAGCCGGGCATCAGAGACGGCGAAGGCTCCTCTGCTCTATCCACCGGCGAGAGAGGGTGCCCGATCTCGAGGACCTCCCTCATGCCAGCCCTGGAACGCAGCGCCGCGGAAGCGAAAGGGTTGAGACACGCTATGCGATCAGAGTAGTGAATGGCTCTTCCTATGAGAGGATAGCGCTTGAGCAGGGAGTCGTAATCCTTCTCGCTGCGCGGCTCTGCCAGGAGCTTCTCCACAGATGCGGCGGCCGGGCCATACTCGAAGGCCAGCTCCCTTCCGTACTCCTCGATGTCTCCGTCGCGGAGGTAGCAGAACCGCAGCATGTGATGGAGTCCCAGCTCGTGGAGGATCGTGGTTCCTCCAGTACGATAGAGCATCCTTGTCAGAGGGAAGCAATCGGGCGAGTTGCCAAGCTGGAAGATGCGGATCTCCGGGATCCTGACGCAGTCAGGCAACTGCCCGTCAGCACCCAGCTCGAACGAGCCAGCCACGCCGTGCGGAAGCAGCGAGGGATCCCCGCCCGGGGGATAGGCAACCGTCCACTCCGCCATGTCCCCGGTGCTCTCCAGTACTCTGATGGCATACGTGGCCAGTCCGGTCCTCAGAGGAGGAATGGGCGTCGCGAGCAGCGCAGCCGGCCTGGCTTCCCGACCCGCGCGCTCCTCCGGAGACCGATCCGGACCGTTCCCGGCTATCATGGCGCGCTCAGGGATGCCTCATCCTGAGGCGCCAGAGCTGTCTCCACATGTCCACGATGGCACCGAGCTTCACCCAGGCGAAGAATCCGGCTCTCACGGCCTCGAAGGACACCGTCCCGGCCCTCCTGGGGTAGTGGCGCACCGGGAACTGCCTTACTCTGAAGCCCATCCTTCGAGCAAGGTAGAGGATCTCGAAGTCGGCCACTCCCGTCGTGGATCGCGGGAAGAAGCGCTCGAAGATCCCCTTCCTGTAGAGCTTGAAGGAGGAGTCCACGTCCTTGAACCCCGTCCAGAACATCAGGCTCACCAGCGAGCCGTAAGCGAGCGAGTAGAGCAGCCGGAGCCCCGGGTCCATCCTTCGCCGCCTGTAGCCAGCAACGATGTCCGAGTCCACGGCCAGGGCCAGGGCCTCCTCCAACTGGCTCAGATCGAACTGGCCGTCGCAGTCGGAATAGAAGACCCAGTCGTAGCGCGAAGCCCTGATGCCGCTCCGCAAGGCCTCTCCGAAGCCCCTGTTGCGGCCGTGCGAGACCAGCCTGATCCTGGGGTCATCCCGGGACAGCCTGGCGACTATGGCAGCCGTGCTGTCGGTCGAGCCGTCGTCGACGACTATCACCTCCCACTTCTCCAGGAGCTGCCCGGCCACCAGCGAGGCCTGGGCGATCATGTACTCGACGTTCTGCTCCTCGTTGAGAGCCGGGAAGAAGATGCTGAGCTCCCTGGGGGGCCCTGCGCCGTCACTGTCGTCGCGGTCCTTCGCCAAGCGCCAGCTCCTCGTCCGGGGATCGTGTCGTGCAGCAGCCCGTTGCAGCAGAGAAGAATCATCGTCCACGCCCTGTCAAGTCAAGCTGTGGCGCTCGGAAGTGGATGGGGTGGGGCTCAGCTCTGGCCGATATAGGTCGGAGCTCTCTCCGGAGACTTGCCCTTCACGACGTTGTGGTAGTACTCGTAGGTCATCGGGGTCTTGTCGTCCACTATCTCGCAGTCCACTACCTCGCCCATGAAGAGCGTGTGGGTCCCCAGATCGGTACGGCCGACTACACTGCACTCCAGCCACGCGACGCAGTAGTCGAGGACGATGGGGGCGCCGGTCCGCCCCATCCTGTACGAGACGTCACCGGTGAGCTTCTCGAAGTCGCGCCCGCACCTGAAGCCGAAGCGACCGATGAACCTGAGGGGTGCCTCCGTAGAGAGCACGGAGACGCTGAAAGCGCCGAGATCACAGAGGCAGTCATGGGTGAAGTTGCCCCTGTTGATGCTGATGGCCACCACTGGGGGCTCCGAGGTGATCTGGAAGACGGTGTTGCAGATCTGGCCGTTGAGTCGCTCGCCGAGCCTTGCACAGACTATGTAGACGCCATAGCTGATCCTGTGCAGCGCTCTCTTGTCCAACTCCCAGCCCCTCAGGCCCTCCGGCACAGCGGGCAGTAGCCTCTGATCAGGAGACCCTGTGCCGGTATGTCGAAGCAGGACTGCTTGCGGGCCAGCGCCAGGAGCCGGTCTGCACATGAATCGCAGCCATCGGGATCTCCGGCTCTCAGGTCCGGAAGGTCCTCTACCCTGCCGCAGCGCACACAGATCACGTGTGCGTGATTGTCCGTGTTCCAGTCATACCTCGCTCTGCCGCCCTCGGGCTCGACCCTGGATATCTCTCCCTCATCGCAAAGGGTGCTCAGGGTGCGGTAGACGGTGCCCAGGCTGATCCGCGGGAGCTCCCTGCGGGCCTCCTCGTAGACGTCCTGTGCCGTCGGATGCCGCTTCGAGGACCTGACGACCCTGACGATGGTCCTTCTCTGGGCAGTGGATCTGGTCTGCACGAAGCCTCCCGGTAACGGTTATCATTACTGATTCTTGATGGGCCACCCGGACAAGTCAAGTCCTGGCTAACGCTCCTGAGCCTCCCTCTCCGGCTCCGGCTCTCCCAGGACGCGGTTCAGCTCGCCTACGAGATCCGCGGGACGGAAGGGCTTCTGAAGGAAGCCGGACAGGCCCTTTCCGGCAAATCGCCTGGTCGCCTCCTTCTCGTTGTAGCCGCTGCAGAGGATCACCTTCACTTCGGGGTCGAGGCGCCGTAGCTCCAGGAAAGCCTCGTCACCGCTCATGTGGGGCATCGTCATGTCGAGCAGCACGAGACGGATGTCCTCCCTGTTCTCGCCGAACACGTCGAGG
>JAFGKQ010000261.1 GCA_016928495.1 Candidatus Fermentibacterales bacterium | reverse complement strand
GAATGCTCTTCTCGAGACCTACCTGCATGTCGCACTGCGGATGGCGGCGGATGCTACTCTCGGCCCAGGCCTGCGAGAGGACACCGTCGGGGAGCTGTTCAATGGGATGAGGCTGGCTGGCTATCCTGCCGCTCGCCACTCACGGGCGTTCAGGACCTCGTACCGGCCGGCGTACAGGGTCGTCGCCACCCACTTCCTGGAGATGTCCTAGTACTCATTGTCCCCGCTGTAGTCGTCGTAATCGCTTTCCTCGTAGCTGTCGTAGCCCTCTCCCTGGCTTCCCATCATCGACCAGAGCAGGGACATGGCATCGTCGAAGCGGTCCTCCTCGACCAATATGACCCAGCCTCCCGATCCTTCCTCCAGCCATTCGGCCCTTTCGTTATCGTCGAGCTCCGAGATGGGCCGCGCGTCGGCCCTGAATCCTGCTGCCATGAGGCCGTTTAGCAGCAGCAGTGCGGTCTCCTCGTCCTCGACCTGAAGCGAGGGAACAAGATCTCCTGCCATCCCGTCCTCCCGGGTTGTGCGGTCGGAACTACCCGCCGCGGCGCTAATCTAGCGATTCGTGGGCAGGGAGTAGTACACCCCTGCCGGGAGTCGCTCGAGTCGCCGAGAAGCTGACGGATCGAGACAGCGCCGGGCTCGGGCATGATCGAGGCTCTTGCACACCGAGTCCCCATGTGGCTTTCCTGCCTGCGGGCCGCATGTCCCGGCGCCGGCCGGGCCAGGTCCGGGACTCCGGCGAGGTCGATCGTCATCGCCTTCCGCTTCCCGACGCTCGTGCTTCCGCTCATCGACCATCCTCTTCCTTAGGATATCTGCTGTGCCCTGTCGCGCCGGTCCGCTGGGTCCCGGGGCTCTTGCTCGCTTCCCCCGCGCTCCAGTTCTACGCATGGTCAGGGAATCGGCAGGGCCTGATCCTCCCTGTCGAGCCGTCCGTGTGTCCGGGAGATCTCTGGAGGGAGCCTGAGGCATGAGCTCGCTGACCATACGCCCCTACGGATGCGAGGAGGACTACTCGAGAATCCGCGACTTCCTTCGCAGGGTCTACTTGCTCAACGGTCGTCACGAGCACAGCTGGCCGGTGCAGAGGCTGGACTACTGGCGCTGGCACGTGGTGCCGAACTGCGGGGCGCCGGGAGTGGAGGAGTCAACCTGGCTGTGGGAGACGCGCTCCGGCGAGATTGCCGCAATCCTCAACAGCGAGAACCGGGGTGAGGCTCACCTTCAGGTATCACCCGTTCACCGGTTGCCTGACCTCGAGCACGAGATGCTGGAAACTGCGGAAGGTGAACTATTCAAATCCTCTTCTAATGGCAAGAAAACTCTCGGAATCTGGTGTGGAGTTGACGATCGCGTACGCTTCCGTGTGTTGACGCAGCGTGGTTACTCGAGGACGGGAATCATGGAGTGGAAGAGGTCCAGGGATCTGGCCGGGTCCGTTCCGTTCTCTCACGTGCCGGGGGGTTTCACGATTCGCGAGCTCGGAGGCGAAGAGGAGATCCCTTCGAGGAGCTGGGCGTCATGGAGAGCCTTTCATCCCGAGTCACCGGATTCGGACTACCAGGGCTGGGAGTGGTACGAGTGCATCCGTCGGATGCCTCTCTACAGAGCCGACCTGGATCTGGTCGCCGTCGCTCCGGATGGCGAGGTCGCAGGGTTCTGTACCATTTGGCTCGACGAGCTCACCGGAAGCGGCTACTTCGAGCCTGTCGGCAGGAGGCCGGAGTACGAGAAGCATGGCCTCATGCGCTCCCTGCTCCTCGAGGGGATGACGAGGCTGAGGGAGCTCGGCGCCACGCAGGCGACGATCGGTGGTTCCAGCTTTGCGGCCAACGTGCTGTACGCCTCGGTCACCGATGCGGGAAGCTGCGACTCGTACGAGCAGTGGCGGAAGGTATGGCAACACGAAGAGGGAGCCACACGGCGCTGCCGTCAGTGAGGTGCGGCAAGCCTCTCCGATGCGGGACAGGACGATATGCAGTTGGAACAGTCCCTGCCCATGCCTATCCAGTAGTCCAGGCACTTCTCGGGATCGAACTGCCATCTCAGCACCCCGGGGTTGTTGGAGGACGTGAGCACCTCCCATGTCGGGGAGGATGCGGTGCTCAGGGCCTTTGGCTCGCAGGCCTCGGCACAGAGCGTGCAGTCTCCGCAGACCTCCATGGGCGACGGGAAGGAGCAGGTGGACGGTTCCAGCTCCAGGTCGGTGAAGACCTTGCATATCCTGACGCAGGGCCCTAACCTCCTGGTGAGGAGCAGGCCGTTCCTGCCCTGCACGCCCAGCCCGGCATCGACAGCCATTGGAATGCTGAGTGCCGTGTCGTTGCCCGAGGATCGTGCGTAGTAGCCCAGGAGCCGGAGGTACTCGGCGAGGGAGGAGCTCAGCAGAGCCATCGCCGAGTAGCCCCTTCCGGTGGCGCAGGCGGCCTCGAGCCCGGGAGAGCGTGAGATCCCGCTCCCGTCCATTGCCACCGCCATCACCACGGCCCACGAAGCTCCGGGAGGAAGGGACACAAGTGAGCCGTCACGCTCGCGGCTGTACAGCCACCTCTCGCGGACTCTCGTGAAGCCGACCAGGGAAGCTCCGAACCTCAGCGCCGCGCTTCTCAGCGCCTCGGATGCCTCGGCCGGAGCGGGAAAGCGGTAGCGGAAAGGAGGCGCACCCGCGACGAGGCGGTGGTCGCCGACCATTCGATCCGTGAAGGCCCCGTCGAAGCAGTCGTGGAGGATCCAGGACGCTCTCGCCTCGGCGAGCAGGGGCAGGGAGGGGTCCTCCTGGTCGGGGGTCGATGGCACGAAGCAGTCGAAGACATTGAAGACGTTCCTTCGGGAGAATGCGGTCATGCGCCGGTCGAACCGGCGGTGTACGCTCGCGTCTATCCTGTATGGCCTTCCGGCATAGTCGACGGGCTCTGGGACCATCTGGGTCTGCCTCCCGCAGGGGCGCGCCGTTTCGATCAGTTCTGAGCTATAGGCAATGCCGGGCAGTGGATCAAGAGCGTTCTGGAACAAACGGGAATAGCAGGGCTAGTCAGGCTGTAGTACCTTCCGGTGGCATGGTTTGTCCGTTATCGACTCGAGAGGAGGAAGCATCATGCTCCGATTGGGCACGGTCGCGCTGCTGGCCCTGGTGCCGGTTGCGCTGCTATTCAGCGCCTGCGGGGAAGAGGACGAGGCCTGGACGGGCTACAGGCAGATCAGCGTGACGGGGAACGGGACAGCGAACGCTGAGCCAGACGTAGCGCGGGTGATCCTGGGCATCGACCTCGCCATGG
>JAFGKQ010000260.1 GCA_016928495.1 Candidatus Fermentibacterales bacterium | reverse complement strand
TCAACTGCCTGGGGACCGCCGTAGTGCTCAAGGCGGCCTCGGAGCTTCCCGGCCTCTCGAAGATGCTGGTCGCGAGCTCCATGTCCATATACGGAGAGGGCCGGTACGACTGCCCGGCCTGCGGGGCCGTCGCCCCCGGCATCAGGAGCGAGAGGCTCCTGCTGTCGAGGCGTTGGGAGCCGGACTGCCCTGTCTGCGGTGGCCCGTGCCGAAGCGTTCCCACGCCCGAATCGAAGCCCCTCATGCCCACGTCCGTCTACGCCGTGACAAAGCGGGACCAGGAGGAGCTGTTCCTGACCACCGGGGCTGCCTATGGAATACCCGCCGTCGCCATGCGCTTCTTCAACGTCTACGGCACCAGGCAGGCCCTGTCGAACCCCTATACCGGCGTGGGAGCGATCTTCGCCACCTGCTTCCTCAACGACAGGAAGCCCGTGATATTCGAGGACGGCTCACAGACCAGGGACTTCATCCACGTCGGAGACGTGGCCGAGGCCTGTCTTCTGGCCCTGGAGAGCAACGTTTCCGGTGTTTCCCTCAACATCGGCACCGGGCGACCCGTCTCCGTTCTCGACATGGCCTCGATCATCGCCCGGAAGATGGGCAGGCCAGAGGAGTTCGTCGTCAGGAACGACTTCCGTGCGGGCGACATCAGGCACTGCTATGCGGATCCGCGGGCAGCATCGGAAGCCCTGGGCTTCAGGGCTGCTACCGACCTCGAGAGCGGGGTCGAGGACCTCGTCTCCTGGGTCTCGACCCAGACCGCGTCAGATGACTCGGCCAGAGCCGTCGGCGAGCTCTCGAAGAGGGGGCTCATCCGCTGACAGGGACCAGGGGCTGCCCGGAAGCCGGCACCGCGGCCGAGAAGATCCTGGCCGTCAAGCTGTACGCCATCGGCGACCTCGTGACTGCGCTGCCTGCCCTTGGCTTCCTTCGGCAGTCCCGTCCCCGGGCCGAGATCCACCTGCTCACCGGATCGCTTCTCGAGGAGGTTGCGTCCTGCTCCGCCCCGGTAGACAGGGTCATCGCCGTGCCGGAGCGCGACCTCACTCACAACCTCAGGAGGGTGCGGCTCCTGGGCCTCACCCTCCGGCTCCGTAGAGAGCGCTACGATCAGGTCTACCTGATGCACAGGGTCCTTCCGCTCAGGCTCATGATGCTCGCCACCGGCGCCGGGCAGAGAACAGGGTTCGGCGGCTCCGGGACAGGGCTCAACCGGGTAGTGCCGTTCGAGACCGGCGCTCCCGAGCACGATGCCCTGCGCTACGCAAGGCTCATGGGATGGGTCGGCACCAGCCCGCTCGAGATGCCCTGTGCCGCGCTGCCGGCCGAGGCTTCACGCCGGGCTCTCGAGCTGCTGGGCGGCAGCGCCGACCGGGTCGCCGTCAACCCCGGGGGCGGACGGTCCAGCATAAGGAACATGGACCGCAAGAGGTGGCCACCCGAGCGCTTCCTGGAGATCATCCGCAGGCTCGACTCCGTGGGGCAGGCGACCGCCCTGGTGGGAAGCGCCGGGGACAGGGGCGTGCTCGGGGATCTTCCGCACGGGCTTCCGCCGTCGAGTCTCGACCTCATAGGGAGAACCTCCGTTCTGGAGGCTGCCGCGGTGCTCTCCCACTGCCGCGCCCTCCTGACCAACGACAGCGGCCTGATGCACCTGGCGGGGCTGGTCGGAACGCCCACGGTGGCGCTGTTCGGCCCGACCGACCCGTCGAGGATAGGTGTCTTCCCGGCTTCGGCCAGGCATAGAGCGGTTGTCCCCTGCTCTGTTCCCTGCCATCCGTGCTACCCCCTGGGAAGAGGCATGGACTGCGGCAGGGCTGATTGCATGCTCGCCATTCCGGTCGACAGGGTGTGGGAGGAGCTGCGGGATCTGCTGGATCACGGGGAGCCGGGCCGGTGAGGATCGCCGTCGTGAACCCTCCCTTCATGGACGGCAGGTTCTCGCGCCCATCGAGGTCGCCGGCCATCAACAAGAGCGGGACTCTCTACTGGCCGTTCTGGCTCGCTCACGGAGTGGGAGCGCTCGAGCGCGCGGGCCACGAGGTGCTCTTCCTCGACTGCCCGGCTACCGGTCTGAGAGCATCCGACATGCCGCGGAGAATCGCGGGCTTCGGGCCGGGAATGGTGGTCCTGGACAGCTCCACTCCCTCGATCAACAGGGACCTCGAGTCCGCACACGCCATAGCCGCGCTCATGCCCGCTCCGCCCGTGTTCGTCATGGTGGGCACACACGCCTCGGCGCTCCCCATGGAGACCCTGGCCGGGCTTCCGGCACCGGCAGCCGTGGCGCTGGGCGAGTATGACGAGACGCTCGTCGAGGTGGCAGCAGCCGTCGAGGACGGAAACGAGCTCTCCGCGATACCGGGGCTCCTGGTCGAAGCGGACGGCAGGCCGGTAAGGACGCCTGCCCGGGCTCCGGTGGAGGATCTCGACTCGCTTCCGATGCTGGCCGACGTCTACAGGCGCCATCTGGACCCGCGTGACTACTTCTTCGCCGCAGCCAGGTACCCCAGCGTGATGACGATCACCAGCAGGGGCTGTCCCTTCAGGTGCTCCTTCTGCCTCTGGCCACACGTGCTGCATACCGGAAGGTACAGGATGAGGTCGCCCGCCCACATCGCCCTGGAGTTCCGTCTCATCGCCGACTACTTCCCCGAGGTCAGGGAGGTCGTGATAGAGGACGACACGTTCGCAGTGAGCGATCAGAGGGTGGAGGAGGTCTCGAGAGCGCTGATCGAGCAGGGCAACGCCCTTCCATGGACGGCGAACGTGAGGGCGAATCTCTCCTGCGAGGCCATGAGGGTCATGAGAGAGGCAGGTTGCAGGCTGCTCATAGTCGGCTACGAGAGCGGTTCGCAGGACGTGCTCGACAACACCGGGAAGGGCATCACCGTCGAGCAGAGCCGGGAGTTCGCCAGCGCCGCGCGCAGGGCCGGGCTGCTGGTGCATGGCTGCTTCATGGCGGGAAACAGCGGCGAGACCCGGGAATCCCTCGAGGCAACGATGCGGCTTGCGCTGGAGCTGCGACCGGACACCGCCCAGTTCTTTCCTCTCATGGTCTATCCGGGCACACGGGATTACGAGAGGCTCCGCCGGGACGGGATGATCCGGGCATCCAGCTTCGACGAATGGGTCACCCCCGAAGGTCTCCACAACTGTGTTATCGATCTGCCGACCCTGACGGGAGCGGAGCTGGTCGCCTGGTGCAACTCGGCGAGGAGACGCTTCTACCTCCGCCCGGGATACCTGCTCTACAAGCTCAGGCAGACCCTCCGGCACCCCGCCACCGAGGGCAGGCGCACCCTGAAGGCATTCTCCACCTTCAGGAAACACCTGTTCCGGGCTTGATCCTCCGGGGCCGAGGAGGTCTATTCCTGGAAGCGGAGAAGACAGCCTTCAGAAGGCAGTGAACCATGCAACCTCAGGTGCTGGCCACACTATTCTGGACGATGGTCCTCCTGGCCGCTCTGCCGGTCCTGGTCTACCCGGCGGTCCTGGTGTTGCTCTCGAGACTGAGGCCCGAGCGCAGGCCGGAGCCCCCGGCGGACCCCCCGCGGGTGAGCGTGCTGCTCGCGGCAAGGGACGAGAGGGAGTGCATAGCCCGTCGGATATCCAACATCCTCGAGCAGGACTACCCCGCCGGCAGCCTCGAGGTGCTGATAGGATCGGATGCCTCGGAAGACGGGATGGACGACGTTGTGACCCGCCTGCGGGATACCGAGGGAACCGGCAGGGTGAGGCTGCTGAGATCGGAGGTCCGTCAGGGCAAGCCGGCAATCCTCTCCATGCTGGCAGCGGAGGCGAAGGGCGATATTCTGGTCTTCACGGATGCCGACACGGTCTTCGCACCCGACACCGTCTCCCAACTGGTCGTCCCTTTCGCTGACGCGCGGGTCGGCTGCGTGGACGGCGCACGGGTGAACAGCCTGGAGAAGCAGTCCTGTGAGAGCGCCTACTGGCGCTACGAGAAGTGGATCAAGCGCGTCTCGAGCCGGCTGGGTGCCGTTCTGGGAGCCACGGGGGCGGTCTTCGCGCTGAGGCGCGACCTCTACAGCCCCATCTCACCCAGGAGGGGAGACGACTTCGAGCTGGCGGTGATGGTCAGGGTGAAGGGCTACGAGTGCGTGTTCAATCCCGCGGCGGTGGCTATGGAGCCGAGCCCGGACGAAGCAAGGCAGTTCAGGAGGATGGTCCGGATAGTGAGCTGGATGACCGGCAGCGCCCTCCTGCTACTGGGCAAGGCGATTTCGAGAGGCAGGCTCGGGCTTGCTCTGCAGATACTGGTGCACAAGCTGCTGCGTTGGCTCGGCGGCTTCCTGGTGGCCGGCGCGACTGGCGTGGCGATCGCCCTCTCCGGTACGCCCTTCTACGCCGTTGCCGCCTGCCTGATGGCATGCTTTCACCTGACAGCGGCAGCCGGAGTCCTCCTGGGTGACCGTCTGCCCTCGATGCTCCTGGTGCCCTATTACTTCTGGGTCATGTACGCCGCCTCGTCGGTCGGCATCGTCCGGTTCCTGACGGCCAGACCGGTCGAGACCTGGGAGGCTGGCCCATGAAGCGCCTTCTGATCGGCTGCTACGTCCTTATGGACTCGCTGGCGGTCTTCCTTGCCCTGATGCTGGCTGCCTGGCTCAAGTTCGATGCGGGCATGTTCCCTGAGACCCACGTCTCCGTCGCGCCCCACGTGGTCCTTCTCGGGGCGCTGGCTTCGATCCTCTACTGGATACCCATCTTCGCCGTCTCAGGGCTCTACCAGCTCCACTGGGACCTGAGCTGGACCGACGAGCTCTCGGGGGTCTTCAAGCCCGTGACCATGGGCGTGACCGGCGTGCTTGTGCTGGCTTTCCTGCTGAACACCACGCTGACCATGGGCAGGTGGATCCTGGTCATATACTACGTTCTGCTGCTGGTTCTCGTATTCGCCTCGAGGTCCACGGGCAGGCTGCTGGAGCGCAGATTCGCCCGGTCGGGCATGCTGAGGAGAAAAGCGCTCATCTTCGGGGTCGGGAGCCATGCGGTTGAGCTGGCGGGCTACCTCTCCAGGAACGAGGTCCTGGGATACGAGATCGTCGGCTTCGTCAGGCCGCCGCACTCGGGCGGGGAACTGGTCGATCCAGCCAGGGTGGCAGGCTCGCACAGGGATCTCGAGGGCCTCCTGCAATCACTCCAGATAGACGAGCTCCTCGTGACCATCGCCTCCAACTTCCACGAGGACATACTGGCCCTTCTGCTGCCGGCGACCGCTCTCGGAGTCAGGGTCAAGGTGCTTCCGGACCTCTTCGACGTCGTGGCCGGGCACGTGCATAGCACGCAGATAACGGGGCATCCGCTGATGGTGCTCTCTCCGGTCAGACTGAGGCTCTGGCAGAGGATAATCAAGACGACCGCCGACTACGTGCTCAGCCTGGTATTCCTGCTGCTGGGCCTGCCTCTGCTCCTGCTGGTCGCCCTGGCGATACGGCTGGACTCGCGCGGTCCCGTGTTCTACAGGCAGGAGAGAGTGGGCAAGGGCGGTAGGGTCTTCCGGGTCTTCAAGTTCAGGAGCATGGTCCGGGACGCCGAGCGCAAGAGCGGTCCGGTGTGGGCGGGAAGGGACGACCCCAGGGTGACGAGGATAGGGCGCATCCTTCGCAAGACCAGGATAGACGAGATGCCGCAGTTCCTGAACGTGATCAGGGGGGAGATGTCGATAGTCGGGCCCAGGCCGGAGAGACCCAGCTTCGTAGCGGAGCTGGCCAGTGTCTACCCATTCTACCCGAAGCGCCTGACGGTCAAGCCGGGCATCACGGGCTGGGCCCAGGTGAAGCGCGGCTACGACACCTCCATGGAAGACGTGGCCGAGAAGCTCAAGCTGGATTTCTACTACATGGAGAACCAGTCGCTGTTCCTCGATCTCGAGATACTACTCAGGACCATTCGCGTTATACTCACTGGTTCGGGGGCGCACTGAGAGGGAGAAGGGAAGGAGACATGCCCGTTCCACTGCTGGACATCTCGAGGCAGCACGAACCGGTGAGGGAAGAGCTCATCGAGGCCTTCAGGGAGGCGCTGGCATCGTCGAGGTTCATCAAGGGTCCTGTTCTCGAGTCGTTCGAGAAGGACTTCGCTGCCTACTGCGGGACCAGGAGGGCAGTGGGATGCGCCAGCGGCACCGACGCCCTCGGGCTCGCGCTGCAGGCCACCGGCGTGGAGAGGGGCGACGAGGTGATAACCTCTCCCTTCACCTTCTTCGCCACGGCCGGGGCGATAGCCAGGATCGGCGCGAAGCCCGTATTCGTGGACATAGACGAGGCAACCTTCAACATCTCGCCCCGGGCCATGGAGGAATGGCTGGAGGACAGCGCGGACATGGAGGGTGCGGGCGCCTTCAACAAGGTCAGCGGCCGCAGGATCACGGCCATGGTCCCGGTCCACCTGTTCGGGCAGATGTGCAACATGGACGAGCTGAAGAAGCTCTCCAGAGGCTGGCAGATACCCGTGGTCGAGGATGCCTGTCAGGCTGTAGGCGCCACCTGGAAGGGCGAGAAGGCGGGTTCCGTGGGCAGGGCGGGCTGCTTCAGCTTCTTCCCATCGAAGAACCTGGGTGCTCTCGGTGACGGTGGAGCCGTGACGACGAACGACGAGGAGCTCGCCGACAGGGTGGCCAGCCTGAGAGAGCACGGCGGCCAGGGGTACGTCCACAGGGACGTCGGCACCAACAGCCGGCTCGATGCCATCCAGGCCGCGTTCCTGAGGATCAAGCTGGCTCACCTGGAAGGCTGGCACGAGGGGCGGAGGAGGAATGCCGAGTACTACTACAAGGCCCTTTCCGCCGTTCCGGAGGTGCGGACGCCGATGATCGAGCCCGAGGCGGAATCGGTGTACAACCAGTTCACGATCTCCGTTCCCAGGAGGGACGAGCTGCTCGAGCACCTGAGGTCGAAGCAGATAGGCTGCGCGGTCTACTACCCCATCCCCCTCCACATGCAGCAGTGCTTCCGCCACCTGGGATACACGGAGGAGAGCTTCCCGGCTTCCCTCAAGGCATCCGGCGAGGTCGTATCGATTCCCGTCTTCGGGGAGCTCACCGAGGCAGAGCTTGATGAGGTGGTATCGGCCATCGCCGGCTTCTACGGTGCCGGGAAAGCCTAGTGGCGCCTCGCGGGCTTCCGCGCTCGCCGCTCGCGCTGATCTGCTTGGCGATCCTGGCCGGTCTGGCCGGAGGCGCGGCATCCAGCCCGCTATCCCGCGATCTGGAACACCTGTTCTCGCGCTCCTCGCTTCTGCCCCTGGGGGCGGGAGCCGTGGCAACCACTGCTGCCCTCCTGCTGGAGTGCCCGGACGGCCATGAGGGGATGCTCGCCGAAGGAGCCTTCCGGTCGCTGGAGCGGGACTACCTTGCCAGGCTCTTCTCGCCACTCGTTCTGACATCCGTTGCCGCGGCGGGCTACGGCCTCGCGAGGATCACCGGGGACTGCAGGCTGCAGCGCGATCTCTCACCCATCGCAAGGGGTCTCCTGCTCTCGAACCTCGCCGCAGGGGCGCTGAAGCTGACCTTCCAGAGACCACGCCCCGACCTGTCTGACGATCTCTCGTTTCCATCGGCCCATGCCGCGTCGGCCTGCTTTCTAGCGACCTACCTGTGGAGCGCCGATGGCTGGCGGACGGGTCTTCCGGCAGCCGTTCTGTCGGGCCTGATCGGTCTCTCCCGGATCGACTGCGGTGATCACTACCCTTCCGACGTCATTGCCGGCTCGGTCATCGGGATCACGGTGGGCCTGGCGGTCGCCGAGACCAGTGAGAATGACCGGAACGGGGAAGACGCCGGAGGCGTTCTGCTGTTCTGGGACTCCGACCTCGGCCTGGGGCTCTGCGGAGGCATGCGGTGAGGAACAGGATAAGGAGCTTCGGCTTCGCTTTCAGGGGAATCGGGCGGCTCCTCGCGACCCAGG
>JAFGKQ010000259.1 GCA_016928495.1 Candidatus Fermentibacterales bacterium | reverse complement strand
GCATTCCCCGATCCGGGCGGATGCTCGTGGATGCCCTCCTGTTCGGCACGGATGGCCTCATCGGGAAGGCGCGGCAGGACGGTTCCCTGGATCAGCTCGTCAACGTGGCCTCTCTTCCGGGGATAGCCTACCCCGCCATGGCCATGCCGGACATTCACCGGGGATACGGCTTTCCCATAGGCGGAGTCGCCGCGACCGACTGGGAGGGAGGCGTCATCTCGCCGGGAGGAGTCGGATACGACATCAACTGCGGCGTGAGGCTCTACGTCTTCAGGCATGACGCGGAGCGGTTCCTCTCGAGCCTGGACCGCCTCCTGTCCCGTTTGTTCGAGGAGGTCCCGAGCGGGGTGGGCTCTACCGGAGGGATAAGGCTCTCGTCCTGCGACTTCGAATCGGTCCTGGAGCAGGGTTCCGCCTGGGCGGCAGGGAAGGGCTACGGACACGCCCGCGACCTCGAGAGCACCGAGGACGGGGGAGTCCTGGAAGGGGCAGGTGCCGGAAGCGTCTCGAACCGGGCCCTCGAACGGGGCAGGTGTGAGCTGGGCACGCTAGGCAGCGGAAACCACTTCGCGGAGATCGGCCTTTGCGATATGGCCTTCGAGCCGGCAGCCGGCCGGCTCTCTCTGACCGAGGGTCTGTTCTCCGTGTCCGTCCACTGCGGAAGCAGAGGCCTTGGGCACCAGGTCTGCGATGACTACATCGGCTCTTTCATGAAGAGCTTTCCTCCGGACAGGATGGGCCTGCCTGACCGGGAGCTGGTGTGTGCCCCCCTCTCCTCCGACGCGGGGAGGAAGTACCTGTCCGCCATGAGGGCCGCGGCCAACTACGCTTACGCCAACAGGCAGATAGTGGGGGAGCTGGTGAGGAGGAGCATCGAGAAGGCCCTCGGCAGGAGCCCGGATGGCTGGAGGCTCGTGTATGACGTTGCCCACAACATCGCCAAGGAGGAGATCCACGTCCTCGAGGGCGGAAGGCGGGCCAGGGTCTGCGTGCACCGGAAGGGCGCCACGAGGGCTTTCCCTGCGGGACGGGAGGAGCTGTCCGGTCGCTACCGGGCAACCGGGCAGCCCGTCATCGTCCCGGGAAGCATGGGCGACGGCGTCTGGGTGATGCTGCCATGCCAGAGGGCGCTCGAGCTCACCCTGGGAAGCTCCTGTCACGGCGCGGGCAGGCTGATGAGCCGGACCGCCGCGCGGAGATCCGGCAGCTCAGGTAGCGTGGTGGACTCGCTCAGGAGCCGCGGAATACTGGTGGCGGCTGCGAGCAGGAGATCGATCGTGGAGGAGAGACCCTCGGCCTACAAGAGCGTGGACGAGGTCCTCTCCGTCATGCTATCTAACGGCATAGCCGAGAAGGCCGCGCACTTCAGGCCTCTCGTCGTTCTGAAGGGGTGATGACGGGGGAGAACATGGAGGCGTACTGGCTCTACCGGCTCGGCGCTGCCGCTGTCCTGGGCGGGCTGATCGGGCTGGAGCGACAGATCCACGGCAGGCCTGCCGGTCTGAGGACGCACATGCTGGTCTGCCTCGGAGCGTCACTGATCACGCTTGCGGGTGCGAGTTTCTTCGGTGACTCCGGAGAGGCCGGCTCCGTCGGGCTCTCGAGGATAGCTGCCGGTGTCGTGACGGGCATCGGCTTCCTGGGTGCCGGCGCGATCATCCGGACGGGGGACTTCGTCAGAGGCCTGACTACCGCTGCCTGCATCTGGTTCGTGGCGGCGATGGGCGTGGTCGTCGGGATAGGGTACGTCCTGATCTCCGCCATCTGCTGCGGACTGGCGCTCGCGATCCTCACGCTCCTGGACTACCTGGAGCACATGATACCGCCGCTCACTTACGGCAAGCTCCGAGTCCGTGCCTGCACCACGGATCCAGGCTCGCTCGCCGGCCGCTGCACCGATGTCCTCAGGTCCGTCGGCGGCGTGCGCATCATGGCAGTCAGCCTGAGCCGCCTGGACGCGGAAACCCACACCGCCGAGCTGGATCTCACGGTTGCGACAAGGCACAGGAAGAAGAGCCTCGAGCCGGTTCTGCGCCTCGCGGCTCTCGAGGGCGTCATGTCGGTCTCTTCGCTGGGCTCGGTGGCGGAGTGAGAGCGGGAAGCTGCTGCCGGCCGCAGGCGGCGTCCTATCGGGACCGCATCCCCGCCGGTTCGACGGGAGGCTGATCTGGGCATCTTCGGAGGAGCCACGAAGAAGTTCCTGGCCGTCGTGAGGTTGCACGAGCCGGACTGGCAGAAGGCTCTCTCCATCTCGGAGTCGGGCATCAACGCGTCTGCCGTGGACAAGGAGACGGGCAGGAACGCTCTGCAGCTCTTCATACGGGCGGCATGCACCGATCAGCATGGCGTGCCCATGGACGTGCTGGAGGACATCCTGACCAACCTGCAGAAGGGGGGTACCGATCTCAATGCCCCTCTCGGAGGCAGCGGAGAGACTGCCCTTCACATCGCCGCGGCCCTCGACTGCCCCTCTCTGGTCGGAGCCCTGCTCGGCGTTGGCGCTTCGCCTGCCGGCGCCTCGCAGGAGGGCTCCACTGCACTGCACGAGTCGGTCAGGAACGATTCGATAGCGATAGCGGTGGCCCTACTGGATGCGGGCGCCGACCTCAACGCCGAGGATGCCGCAGGGAACACGCCGCTTCACCTGGCCGCCTCCCTGCCCGACAGGCTCGAGATGCTGGAGCTGCTCATCGAGCGCGGGGCCCTTCCATACATGCGGAACAGGGCTGGAGAGACACCCGCCTCGATAGCCCGGCGGGCCGGTCGTTCCCCCGAGTACATCGAGTCCATCGAACGGGCCCTCCGTACCGTGAGGAGGCGGCGGGAGGTGGACTGGGTCTGCCCGGGCTGCGGCGCTCAGCTCGAGCGCCCGGATGCAAGGAAGATCGACTGGTACAACTCCATCGGCGTCTGGGAGGACATGACCTTCGTTTGCGGCAACTGCGGCCTGGCCAGCCCGGGGGTGGTCCTGGACGGCGAGGGCTAGGGCTACCCGCTCTCCTCGAAGAGGGGTATCGCACCTTCTCTGAAGACCTTGTCGCAAGCTTCTGCCACAGCCGCCCTGTACTCCGGGGAGCACGAGACCGTGAGCATGCTGCGGTGCGGCATGGCCCTGGAGAGGTAGTCGGCGAACGCGGGGTCGAGATCCGACAGCGCCCTGATGCGACCCTTCCTGTCGACGAAGTCCACTTCCAGCCTCTCGAACCTCTCCTCGGAGCTCCTGACCGCCTCGAGGGGGAGATCGACCATGACATCTCCCGGATCCAGGCCCGCCTCGTCGGCGATCCTCCGCTCCAGGTCGGGAGCCACGCTGCCGAGCTCGTCGCTCGCGCTGACCAGGGAGCCCATGAACCTCCTCTCGCTCTCCGACTGGGCGGCAGCCTCCACCGAGAAGACCTGGGTGAATAGCTTCTGCCTGTACTTGACCCTCCATGCCAGATCGCGGACCCGCTCGTCCGAGGAGCTCTCCAGAAGGAAGCTCAGGAGCTGGTCGTCGGTCATGTACTGGAAGCCCTCGATCTCCCCCAGCTCCAGAATGCTCCTCCTTGCGGCCCTGAGGAGCATCTGATCGACTATCCTGGTCTTCCTGTGGAGGTAGACGCTCGAGTACATCTGAAGCCTCGCGTGCAGGAAGTCCCGAACGGCATCCAGCCCCTTCTCGAGGAAGACCAGGCGCCCGTCGTCGGCCAGCGTCATCGTGCTGAGGATCCTATCGACCTCGATGTGTCCGAAGGCAACTCCCGTGAAGTGGAAATCGCGCTGGAGATAGTCCAGCATGTCCGCGTCGACCTCTCCGAAGACCATCTGCTGGAGGCAGGCGGGCGGACCCTCGTAGCGACTGGTGATGAGATCCGCAACATCATCCGGCTCCAGGCCGTGGCTCAGCAGGATCGAGGGTATCTCGCCGGCTCCGCGGATCGAGGCCCTGGCCCTTCCTGTGATAAGCCTGGCCACCAGCTCCATGTGACCCTCTCCGGTGATCTCCCGGTAGAGGGGCTCTAGCGTGTGCGACCATGGGGTGTGGCCGATGTCATGGAGCATCCCTGCCGCCTCCAGCATGGCTATGGCCCGCTGCCCGTCGATCGATGGCTGAAGGGCGCCCGCCCCGGCGGTCAGGACCGTCCTTCCGATCCTGGCCGCGAGGTGCGACACGCCGATCGCATGCAGCAGCCTCATCCCGTGGGCCCCGGGATAGCACTGGAAGGTCATGCCCAACTGGTGCACGAAGCTGAGTCTCTGGACCTCCACCGTCTTCAGCAGAGCTTCCTGGAGCTCGGACAGCATGATGCTGCCATGAACCGGGTCTCTCACGTACATGATCTTGCGGTTCTGCGTCATCTTCCGTCACTTTCCGAACGCGCCGGGCGCTCCTGCGGGGATCTGAGGGCGCCTGCCCACCGCGATACGATAGGCGCTGGCCACGGCGAAGGGTAGAAGGCGCCAGTCTCTGACCATCCGTAGCGCCAGCAGGGTGGCGGCTCCCCGCCTTCCCTTCAGGAGGGGCCTCAGCAAGTCCGAGCGGTCATGGGGGTCCTCGTCGAGCGTGCGGATGACCCGATCGGGCACCATGCTGAACGGAAGCCCTGACGCAACGCCCAGTACCCCGGCCAGCAGACCGGGGACCCCGGTTCTCCTGGCCATGCGGCAGAACTCCTTCCAGCCCGTCCGTGCCGCCCCTGCGGCGTTCATGCTCCGCAGGAGCAGGTTGACGTCTACCCACCAGATCTGTCTGGGGCAGGGACTGAGCGACATCTGCAGGAGCTGGAGGACCAGAGCGCAGGGAAGGCCCATTGCCAGGAGGCCGGGGGCCAGCCGCACGAGTCCGGTCTCCATCTCCTCCGGTTGCGGCGGCCTCCCCGGGAGCAGGAATGGGTAGTACAGGGGATGAGCGTGGAGCTCCAGCAGCAGTCCCCGCTTCAGGTACTTCACCTCTGCCACGAGCTTCGATGTCACCATCGACCAGCCCGGAGAGAAACAGGACCAGCCATCCGACTGCAGGATGCTGTCGAGACGGGACAGGGCTTCCGGCGCGAGCAGCAGGTCGGCATCCGACATGGGCCTGACCGATGGAGACGGATAGAGCCTCATGGCGTAGTCCACTCCCTTGTATGCCCAGGCGCAGCCTGCTCCGTCGCGCTCCAGACGCTCCAGACACGGAAGAAGCTCCTCCTGCAGTCTCAGCCACCGGGCAGCCAGGAGAAGCCTGGAGCGCGGCTCACCGAGCTCCGAACAGACGAGTGGATATGCATCGTGCTCGCGGGGAATCGAGCGGTCCTCGAAGGGCAGCCCCCGCTCAGCTCCCAGCCAGCCGCAGACGGCTGCCGTGTGCTCGTCGGGCACCCCGCCCGATCCGGTTCGTTGCCTGGCGCGTCTCTCAGGGGGCATATTCACCGATCTGGAGGCATCAATGGTCATGGCAAGACTCGATCTTCACGTTCACAGCACGGCATCGGACGGGCGCCTGACACCGTCCGAGCTGGTGACCAGAGCTGTCGAGGCTGACTTCGTCGTACTGGCCATCGCCGATCATGATACGGTCGGCGGGCTGCCGGAGGCAATGGCCGCGTCCCGCGAGGCGGGCCTTTCCCTCCTGCCTGCGGTGGAGCTGAGCGTGGAGCTGGGGCCCATCGCAGACGGCTCCGCTCATCTCCTCGGCTATTTCCCCGGGTCTTCCCCATCCGATCTCCTCGATCCGGCCAACCCCTTTCACGAGGCCCTCGAGCGAGTCAGGAGAGGCAGGGCCGAGCGCAACCCGGGCATTCTCCGGCTGCTGTCCCGCATGGGCATGCCGCTGGAGACACGTGAGGTAGAGGAGATCTCCGGCGGCGGCGTGCTCGGCAGGCCGCACATAGCCGAGGCCATGGTGAGGAGGGGATACGTCAGGTCCACCAGAGAGGCATTCGACCGCTTCCTTGCCAGGGGCAGGCCGGCCTATGTCGACAGGGACAGGCTTGGCATCCTCGAGGCCCTCGAGGTCATCGGAGCCAACTCCGGGATCCCCGTCCTCGCCCACCCCGGCCTCATGCCTCTGGAGGACCACGAGCTGGCTTCGCTGATCGGCAGCGTGTCAGGGGCCGGCGTGAGAGGAATCGAGGTCTACTACCCCAGGCACGGCCGGGCCAGGATCGATCTTCTACTGGAAACCGCGAGAGACCTTGACCTGATGGTCACCGGAGGTTCAGACTTCCATGGGTTCCCGGACGACTCCTCGGCTCTCTCCGGCGAAACCGGGGGTTTCGCCGTGAACGCGGAGAGCGTCGGGAGGTTCCTGACGGAGTGCGGGCTGGGTCCGTTCCGCCGGGAGTCGCATGGCACGACAACGGCCGAGCACTGCTCGGAGCATGCGGGCGAGCGCCCCGCGAGGGAGGACGGATGGCCAAGCTGAAGGAGCTCGTAGCCAGGATCGACTCCGCCGCCAAGTCGGGGGAGAGGGAGAAGGCACTCAAGATGCTGGAGTCTCTTCTGAAGAAGGTCCCCGACAACGCTGTCCTTCTCGCCCGGAAGAAGAAGTACTCCCTCGAGCTCGAGAACCAGAAGCGGCTCGAGAAGCTCGAGAAGAAGTACGGCCTCTCCGGCTGAGCCCCCTGACTCACAGCAGCCGCCCTTCTGACGACCCTCCGGCCCGCGGATCACGGGTCCGGTTGTCGAGCGCGTTATCGCCTGCACTGCTCCTACTCGTCCTGATCACGTTCCTCCTCTGTAGCTGCGGCCCCGTGCTCAGCGTTGACTCCCTGCTCTCACTGGCATCGAGCTACTGCGCCCGGGCGTCACTCGGCTGGGAGCGGCTGTCCGTCTTCCAGATGACCGGGACCGCCCGTTTCTCCGGCCCGGAAGTCAGGACCAGGGGGAGGTTCGCCCTGTGGGGCGACCGGGCCGGCACACGGCTGAGGGGAGACCTGTACGGCCCCGACGGAAAGCCAGTGCTGAGCTGCTTCGCAGACACCTCGGGCATGACCGCCTACTTCCCGGGGGAGGAGACTGCATGGTTCTGCCCGGGAGGGTGCCCGGTCGGAGAGGCGATCCTGACGACTCACGACTGCCTCTGCGCCGCGCGGACGGGGTTGCCGGTCGATCCGGAGCCATGGGTGCTCATGGCCGGCGCGCTGACGGACACGGCGCGGGGAAGCGTGACCTGGGAGCTGCGGCCATCCGGGCGCCGCTCGGGCCCCGTCCCGGCCGGCGACCCGCTGAGGATCGAGCTGAAGCCCGGCGAGCTCTTCCCGGGGAGCTGGTCCTGGCCCGGAGGGCAGGCCCTCATCTTCCTCTCTACGCCGGGCGACGAGTACCAGTCCTGGCCCGGGGGCTGGCGGTTCGAGAGCCAGAGCACCGTGGTCGAGATCGAGGTCGTGACTGTTAACTCTCCTGCCGATGACTGGCCGGAGCTCTGGAGCATCACAGTGCCCGTCGAGATCGACACTCTTGGCTGCGTATCGTCCTGGGCACCCTCCTGGGAGATCCCGGTCCGCTGAAGGTCCTGTTAACGCCACACCTGATGCTAGCGCGGCATCGATCCACATAATAACATATAGTAAAGCAACTTAAGATAGCAACCTCCCATCTCGTGCGAGGTCCCGGTGTGCCGTTGACGGGCATGTGGTTGTTTACTATTCAACGGTACTCATCGGGTGCAGGGGAGGGTCAAATGCCGAGACTGAGGATACCCGGGCTGTTCGGGTCCTTTCTGTCCACTTCGATGGCGATCGACCTGGGGACGGCGAACACCTCTGTTTACGTGCAGGGGGAAGGGCTGGTTCTGGAGGAGCCCAGCGTCGTGGCGGTCGAAACTGGCTCCGGAGTAGCGGTGGCGGCAGGCCGGGAAGCCAAGGCCATGGTCGGCAGGACAGGGAGCGCCCTCAGCGCGGTAAGGCCCCTCAAAGACGGGGTGATAACCAACGCAACGGCCACGGAGGCCATGCTGAGGCTCTTCTTCGAGCAGGCGCTCAGGAAGAGGTTCACCATGAGGCCGAAGGTGCTGGTCTGCGTGCCCAGCGGCATTACGGAGGTCGAGGTCAGCGCAGTCAGGAGCGCTCTGGAGCGTGCCGGCGCCAGGGAGGTTCTCCTGGTCCCGGAGCCGCTTGCCGCTGCGATGGGCGTTGGTCTCCCCGTGGAGACCGCTACGGGCAAGATGCTGGTGGACATCGGGGGCGGCACCACCGAGATCGCTGTGATATCGCTGTCCGGAATATCATCCAACAACTCGATCAGGGTCGGCGGGGACGAGATGGACGAGGCTATCGCCGGCTATCTGAAGAAGCGCTTCAGCCTTCTTGTCGGAGAGAGCTCGGCGGAGAGGGTCAAGATCAGGGTGGGCACCGTAACGGACACCTATGACGCGACGATGGAGGTCAGCGGCCTGGATTTCGTCAACGGCATCCCGAAGACCTACAGGATCCGGTCTCTGGACATCCTCGAGGCGCTGAAGGAGCCGATTGCAGCGATCATCGAAGCAGTGCGGCACGGTCTCGAGAAGACCCCGCCGGAGCTCGCCAGCGACATCGTGGACCGCGGCATCGTGTTGACCGGTGGCGGAGCGCTTCTTCGAGGCCTGGACGAGCTGCTGATGAGCGAGACCGGACTGCCGATCAGAGTAGCGGATAACCCTATGGCCTGCACGGTGCTAGGTGCAGGCGTCATTCTCGAGAACCTGCAGGCCTGCCGTAATCTGCTCGTTTCCTGAGGATTGAGCTCTGATGGCCAGAGATCCCCTTCAGCAGGGAAAGCACAGCGGGAGGAGATTCCTCTGGTACGCGCTGGTCTCGCTTCTGCTGCTGCTCTTCGGGTCCATCCTCACGGGCGGGCTTTTCAGCTGGCTCGGAGCGAGGCTGGCGGACCTCCTCTACGGTACCGGAGGCATCGAGCAGGAGACGGAGATGCGGGAGATGCTGGCGGAGCTCATGCTCGAGAACGCCATGCTGCGAGAGGACGCGCTGAAGTCCGAGAGGTACCGGAGCCTGCTGGGGATGACCAGGACGAGCGAACTACGGGCTCTCGCCGGCTCCGTCCTCTACAGGACCGAGGGTCTGGTCAGCGGGAACCTCGTCATAGACAGGGGCAGCAGGGACGGCGTAGTGGTGAACTCGGTGTGTGTCTCCCCCGAGGGTCTGCTGGGCATAGTCTCTTCCTGCATGGAGTCCCAGTGCGAGGTCCTGACTCTGTCGTCCCCCGTGGTGCAGGTCAGTTGCATGACCTACCCATCCGGAGCGGTGGGCATTCTCAGGAGAAGACGCTCCGGTGGTCTGGAGCTCGTTAACGTCGATATCTCCGAGCAGGTCTCGATCGGGGACAGAGTCGTCACCAGCAGGTACGGAGGCAACTACCCCGATGGCCTTCTCGTTGGTGAGGTAACGGGGGTAAGCGGAGGAGAGGGAGGGCTCGCCCTGAGCCTGGAGGTGCGGCCCGCGGCAGATCTGTCTCGCGTCACCGAGGTGCTCCTCCTTCTGCCGGCGGAACGATAGGCCGGGATGCCTGGTTACCTCCGCCGGAACCTGTCCGGCCTCATCTCGCTCTCGGCGGCGTGCTTCGGGCAGTTCCTGCTCGAGCTGACCCTCGGCAGGGTCTTCGTGGCTCCGAACCTGGTCTCGATAGTCCTGGTCTACCTCATGATCAACCGCGGCAAGTTCTGGGAAGTGGACGGGGCCTTCTGGGCTGGCATCCTGCTCGACGGGCTTCTGAGGACCCCGCCGGGGTCCTCGTCTCTCGCTCTGATGATCGCGATGAAGGCGGGCGGAGCCATGCTGTCGTCCCTGAGCATCGAGAACCGCGCGGTCTTCTTCCTGACCATCGGCATCGTCTCCCTCGTCTCTGACCTCCTTACGCTCGTGCTCTCCTCCAGGCCCTTCCTCATGTTCTTCGACTGGTCCTGGGCCGTCGTTCTGCCTCGCTCTCTGCTGACGGTCTCCGTGGCGGGAATCTGGGTCCTTCTGGCCGGCGGCGCGGCACGTCGAGGCAGTGAGACCGGAGCATGAAGACCCGCTCGGGCCGGACCGCAGGGACACCCGCACGGCCGGTGGTCAAGCTCTGCGCCCTGTTCGGCATCATGCTCCTGCTGCTCCTCGGCAGGCTGTTCCAGCTACAGGTAGTCGAGGGTCCCTATTACCAGCGGCTTTCCTCCAGGAACCACCTCAGGGTGCTCGCTATCCCCGCCCCCCGCGGCAGGATACTGGACAGGGACAGCCTCGTGCTGGCCGACAGCCGCCCGGTGTTCGTGGTCTCCGTGGTGCCCGCGGACTTCGACTCCACCATGACCATCACCCTCTCGGAGCT
>JAFGKQ010000258.1 GCA_016928495.1 Candidatus Fermentibacterales bacterium | reverse complement strand
TCAACTGCGCGCTCAGCGCAGGGCTCTTCCTCGTCTGGACAGCCCTGGCCCGCATGGAGGCGGGGGGAGGCCGTCTTGCAGTATGGAAGTCTCTACTCACGGCTATCGGGTGCATGATGCTGGTCTACGCCAGGCTGCCTTTCGACGTGACTGCCGCCGCCTTCCTCTGTCTGCTCTCCGTGCTCCTGGGCAGGAAGGGCAGGCCGATCGGTGCCGGCATGGCCGCCGGGCTCGCGCTCCTGGTGCGACTGGACAGCATCGTCTTCCTGCCCCTGCTTCCCTGGAGACGCCGTGACTTCGCCCTCCGGGCTCTCCCGGGAATCCTGCTCGCCCTCATCCTTGCCGGTTCGATCAACCTGTACAGGTTCGGCGGTGTCCTCGAGGATGGCCACTCTCAGGACCCTGCCATGGGCCTGTCCGCTCCGCTGGACGGGATTGCCGGTCTGCTCGCCAGTCCCGGCAAGGGCATGATCTGGTACGCTCCCATGGGAGCGGCCGCCGTTGCTCTGATCTGCCTCTCGGGACGCAGGGACTGGTATGCATACCTGGTTCCTCTCGCTCTCGGCCTGCTCCTGCACTCTCTGCTGCACGACTGGACTGGAGGCACCGGATGGGGACCGAGGTTCCTGTTCCCCGCGATCGTCTTCGCCTGCATACCCCTTCTGGCCCGGTGGGCCGGTGAAGCGGGGCGATCGTGGTGGCCGGTCCTCCCGGCTCTCTGGGGGGTCCTGATCTGCTGCGCAGCGGTCTGGAGTCACGTGACCGATCTCGAGAGAGAGCTCGGCGAGGACTCGTTCGAGGCGCCGTCCAGGCAGGCGGTGATCTGGAGCCCCGCTCATTCTCCGCTCTTCGTCTCACTGGAGCGACTGGGGGCCGGAGAGCCCGATCTGCTGCCCTGGCGCGCGGCGCAGGAGAGACCCGCCCTGCTCGCCCCGCTGCTCGCGGCTCAGGTCCTTGCGGGTGTGCTGCTGGCTTCGGGATCCCTGGTGGCAGGGAGGATCAGTAGGCGCCCTGGCGTCGCAGAATCGCAGGGAGTGTCAGCATGATGATGGAGAGGTCGAGCCAGACCGACCAGTTGTCCACGTAGTAGATATCCAGCTTGATCATCCTGTCGAAGCTCAGCTCGCTCCTGCCGGAGATCTGCCAGACTCCGGTCATCCCCGGGGTCGTCTCCAGGCGCTTGAGGTGGCGCCTCTTGTAGTGCTCGACCTCGGACGGGAGAGGGGGCCTCGGTCCGACCAGGCTCATGGACCCGGAAAGCACGTTGAAAAGCTGCGGGAGCTCGTCCAGGCTCCATCGCCTCAGCAATCCGCCGATTCGCGTCACCCGGGGATCGGACCTCATCTTGAAAAGGGGCCCCGAGGCCTCGTTGAGCTCCGAGAGCCCGGCCCTCTCCCTGTCGGCTCCCTTCCTCATGGACCTGAACTTGAGCATGCGGAACTCCCTGTTGTGCCTCCCGAGCCTCGTCTGGACGTAGAACACTGGCATTCCCGAATCCAGGACTATCGCCGCCGATATCAGCAGGAAGACGGGCGAGAGCAGGATCAGGAGAAGCATGGAGATCGCCAGGTCCAGTCCCCTCTTCAGCAGGGCCCTGAAGCCCCTGATGGGAGGAGGTATGGACTCCACCATGGTCGTGCTTCCGACCTGCGTTACCCTTGCCGTCAGGCTTATCAGGGCGAACACGTCGGCGACCAGCTTGTACGCGACGCCGCCCTGCTCGCACGCGTAGATGACTGCCGAGAGCTCCTCCCTCGACAGGGTCGCGTCGGTGACGATCAGCTCCTCGATGGAGTTGGCCGCGAGCCATCCGGGCAGATCCCCGGGCGCGTCGAGGGCCTCGACCCTGGCGGTCTCGCTGCTGCGGGACGGCTGGATGAACCCGACGAGCTCGTATGGCCGGGAGGCGCGGCTCTCGAGATGTGCCGCGACCTCCGCCGCGACGTCCCCGGAGCCGTATATGACCGCCCTCGTCGCCTGTCCCCTGCTCCTGGCCCTTCTTCTTGCCAGGCTCCTGCAGAGCCTGTGCCATGTCGCAACCGCCACCGCCGCTGCGGGAAAGGCGGTTATGAGAACAGATCTCGAGAAGAAGTGCTGACGGGCCAGGAAGGTGAATGCGAAGGTCATCACCATTGCCATGAAGGAGGATCGGAGTATCCAGGCAAGCTCCTCGATGTGGGCGAGCCCGTAGCTCTGGCCGTAGACCCCGAAGGCCTGGAGCAGGAGCACCTCGGTGAGGCCCATGATGGTCCCTGTGACGAGGTACTGCGTCAGGCCCAGCCTGAAGTCCTGCTCGAGACCCATGGTGGAGTGGAGGAAGTCCGCCAGGAGGTAGTGCCTGACCCAGTAGCCCAGCAGGAACACGCCGACGACGAGGACGACATCGCCAAGTGCCATGAGCGGTGTGAGCGCACGACTACGTTGCGGCAATGCCCCGCCTCTTCCTTCCGCGGGTGAGAGCGGATGGGTGTCCGGAGTAGAAGATAAGCATGCTGCGCAGGTGGTGCCACAGAGGCATTCGCAGGCCGCCGGCGCTCTCCCTTCTGCACTCGTGGCGCACCCGGGCGTCGGGCACCAGCCAGACACCCATGCCGCGGGAATGGGCCCTCCAGGCCCACTCCACGTCCTCGAAGTACAGGAAGAACCTCTCGGACATGAGGCCGACCCTGTCCCTGCCGGCAGCGGTGAGCCAGATCGCTGCACCGACCAGCCAGTCCACTCGCGCCGGGGCGCCCGGGTTTCTCCCGAGAGGCCACATGTGGCTGCGTAGCCTTGCCCCGGCCAGCGGGAGCCTTCCCAGCGGACTGCGGCGAAGGGCGATGTCCAGAGGCGTGGGGAAGCTCCTGGCCGACGAGATCATCGCCCCGCCATCATCGAGTGTCGCCGGGCCCAGCAGGGCCGAGCCGGCGTTTCCGGTCTCGAAGCTCGAGAGATCCCGCAGGCAGCCCGGGAGCACTACCACGTCGGGGTTGATGAAGAAGAGCGATCGCCCCGAGGCAACCGCGGCGCCCCTGTTGTTGGCGCGGGCAAGGCCCTCGTTGGCCGCATTGCGTACTACCGTGACCCCATCATAGCTAGCGGCGGCATCGGCCGACCCGTCCGAGGAGTGGTTGTCCACCACGATCACCTCGGAGGCGGAGTCGGTAGAGGCCCTGCCCTGCAGGGAATCCAGTGCGGCGCGGATCGTCGAGGAGCTGTTGAAGGTCGTGATGACCACCGAGAGATCGATCGGCATGGATACGGAGTTCCATCCAACTCATGGGGTTCATAAAGGAAGAGGGAGAGAACCGAATCTCTCCCTCTCCCGTACCGGAAAGCCGGCTAAGCTATACGCCGTCCTTGAGGGCTTTTCCAGGCTTGAAGTAAGGAACCTTCTTAGCCGGGTACTGCATCCTCTTCTGTGTGCGCGGATGTACGCCGACGCGGGCCTTTCTCTGCTTCACCGAAAAAGTCCCGAACCCCACGAGACCGACCTTGCTGCCCTTCTTGAGAGCCTTCTTGATCCCGCCGAAGACGGAATCCACGGCCATGCCGGCCTGCTTCTTGGTCAGCCCTGCCTCGGACGCAACGTGCGCTACCAGATCCTTCTTTGTCACTCAGTCACCCCCTCTCAAAACCGTGACTGCCCTACTGTAGAATCCTCGGATACGGTTGTCAAGCCGCTTCAGAACGCAGTTTGCGGGACTCCACCCGCCATTGCGGGCCATCCTGCCCGGAACGGGGCTGCGGCTTCCGGGCCGCAAAGTGCCGGGATCAGGGCCGTTTTGCAGGTTTTACAGTCATAGATTTACCAATAAACGACGCTACCCGACGCTCCCGTCAGAAGTTGCTGACGTGCTGCTCGAGCTTGATATCGGGGATCTCCTTGATGTTTATCCTGAAGTAGAAACCGGTGTCCACATCGGACACGTGCCGCACGAACACCGCTTCCCAGCAGTGGAGGTCCCGTCTGAGCGAGTAGCTGTGGTTTATGAAGCTGCCCTCCAGGATGTCATAGTAGGCATTGTAGTCGATGTGCCAGGAGGGAGTCAGCTCGAGCGATGATGAGATCCTGAGCTTGCTGAGATCCGATCCTCCCTCCTGGGAGTACCTGTAGTTGTGGGCGAGGGTGAGCCTGAAGGGAAGCAGCTGGGCAGACACCTCCCTCAGGGAGTCCGGCACGAGCGTGGGATCGGAGCCCGCCAGGCGCAGAGAGCTCGTGACCGTGATGTCGCCCATGGATCCCTCGTAGAGATCCCATGAGCCATCGAGCCTCATCTGGAAGGCATCGGTGGGGGACATGGCCAGCGAAGCCCTCAGGGGGGTCCAGGGGGTGCTGTCGTCCTCCAGGTCCAGTGACGTCGAGAGATCGAGGCTCGCCACCTCGCTCCTGACAAGGCCCGAGGGGGTCGCACGCTTGATCTCGAGGGAGTTGTAGAGAGAGAAGGTCAGCAGACGTCTCGAGGCCGGCAGGCTGAAGTCGCTGAACGAGAACAGCCTTGTAGCGGCCGAGTCGGCTGGTACCACTTCGAGCCCGTCCCCCGAACCCTCCAGGTAGTTGTCCGGAGAGAAGGAGAAGCTGACCGAGGGGGACAGGGTGTGCCTGATCGCCGTGATGTCGAGGAAACTGGCCGGAAAGACCCCGAAGATGTCCGTTCCGACAGAGATGCTTGCCCCGCCCTGAAGGGCGTAGGGCAGGCTGTTGCCGCTCCTGTCCCTGTCGTAGACCATGCAGATGCCCGATATGCGGGGCGAGATGCTCAGCCATCCTCCCAGGCGGGTCGAGGAGGTCAGGTCCGCTGTGTTGCGGAGGCCGGAGTAGGTATTGCGGGAATCCTCCCGTCTGGTGTCGGTTGCCACGTAGTGGGAAGAGAGGTTCCAGTAGATCGTGTGAAGGAAGCTCCTCTCGGAGGGGTCGGACGGCGTCGGCAGAAGAGGGCTCGACGGAACGGTCAGTCTGACGTCCGGCAGCTCCTGAACGCTCGTGACCTCGTTCGGTATCGTGTCGGGGTCGGTGTCGAGGTAGCTGGTCCGGTCCAGCACCACCTGAAGACTGGCCCTGCTCCAGCTCCTCGATAAGCTCGCCCACGAGCGCAGCTCCCTCACCATCCTGTCCTCCGGAGTCTGCTGGGTCTCGGACAGGTAGGAGTTGTCGCTGACGAACTCTCCCTTGACCCGCACTATCACCTCTTCGGGCAGCTCGTGCATGTGCTCGGCGAAGAGCAGCCAGCGATCCCTGGAGCTCTCGAACTCCCTGCGCCACTCCCCCCTCACGAAGCCCTCGTGCACGTATCTCAGCCTGTGGCGCTCCCTGGCCCGCAGGACGAAGCGGGTCTTCTCCATGATGTCGCCCTGAAGCAGGAAGTCCAGGTAGTCCGACGGGGCCCAGTAGTAACCCATGTCCCTGAGGTACCGTCCGTCCCGGCTGGTCTGACCCAGCTTCGGGATGGTGAAGCCGGACTGCCTTCCCGTTCGAATGGGGAACACCCAGAAGGGCAGGTAGAGCACCGGGGTGTCGTAAACGTACATATACAGGGGCCTGGCAACCGCCTTGTCGCCCGGGAAGACCTTCATGCTGGGACTGAAGAAGTAGAAGTGCGCCGAGTCCTGATCACAGGTAGTGAACCTGGCGTTCACTATGTTGAACTCCCGGGGAGTGATCCTCGTTATCTCGTCTCCGCTGTAGAAGCCGAACTCGTACCTGGACGCCGCCTGATCGACCCTGCCCTGCCTGCTTGCCATGTCGTAGACCATTCTCGCGCCCCGGACTGACTCGCCAGCGTCGAAGAGCTCCGGCTCCCCGGTTGCCCATACCACCTCGGAGGAGGCATCCAGCCTGACAGTGTCGGCCAGCAGCCGCATGTCCCTGTAGTCGACCCGCGCTGCACCCACGAGCACGATGTCCCGGGTGTCGGGGTAGAAGACCATGGAGTCGGCGGAGTAGGCGATCGTCTCGACCTGGGGTGGGATCGTCAGGGAGTCCTCCCCGGAACCCTCCTGGGCTGCAGAGAGGGAAGACAGGATGAGCAGGGTGGCAATGGCCGGCAGCAGTCGGGCTCTCAGGGGGCGTCCTCCCTGCCCATGAGCAGGCGCGATGCGAGAACCGCGGCTCCCAGAGCACCGGTGGACGATACTGCCTCCAGGACAACGACGTTCCATACGGGCAGCATGGCGTTCTCACGGAACCTGCGTCTGGCGCTCTGCTCCCAGAGGTCCATGGCTCCCGTCAGTCCTCCGCCTATCGCTATGCCATGGGGGAAGAAGCAGTTGTTGATGTTGGCCAGCCCACGTCCGATCCATGCTCCCAGCCTGTCGAAGGCCTCGAGTGCGCTCCCGCATCCGTTCCTTGCCCTGTCGGCGATGGACCTCGGCTCGATGTCCTCCGGATCCCCACCCGAGTCCCTGTAGTAGGCAAGGAGCGCCTCCCTTCCGGCGTATCGCTCCCAGCATCCGGAGGAGCCACATGGGCACGCAAGGCCTCCCTCGGCCTGGATGGACATGTGACCGACCTCGCCTGCTTGGCCCCTGCCCCTCTGGATCGCCCCGTCCAGCACCAGGGAGCCGCCTATGCCCGTCCCGAAGGTGATCACGATCCAGAGCCCGGACGAAGGCACCTCGCCGAGGCTTACCGCTCCGGCGGCAAAGACGTTGCAGTCGTTGTCCGCGACTGAAGGCACCCCGAAGAGCCTCGAGGCCTCCTCACGAACCGCGAACCCCTCCCAGGTCGGGAGGTTGGGGGCCTTCAGCACGATTCCCCCGTCGAAGTCGACCAGACCGGCGACACCTATGCCGATGGCCCCTATCCCGCGACCCGAATCGCCAACGATCCCCGCAGCCTGCCTCAGCGTCTCGACCGGAGCCGCAAGTGGTGTCGTCCGCAGCTCCGACAGGACCTCGAAACGGCCATCGGCGTCGAGGCTTCCCAGTATCGCGGTCGTGCCGCCCACATCGAGCCCCCAGACCGGCCGGGAGCTACTCGACGCTGATGATCTCCCCATCCTCTATTCTCACCAGTGGATAGGATACTCGCGGCAGGTCCCTGCTTCCCAGGGTGACCCGGCCGAGAACGCCATCGAAACAGGTTATCCTCGACAGGTAGGACTCGATCGAGTTCCTCGTGTGCGGAGGAGACTCCCATGCCTTGAGCATCAGCGTGGCCGAGTCATAGCCCTGCGCGGCCTCTCTGGTGGGGTCGGTTCCTTCGAAGGACCTCCGGAAGAGGTAGCTGAACCTGGCGGCAGGTGGATAGAGGGAGCTCGATCCGAAGCTGACCGTGAAGACGGCACCCTCTACGTACTCCTCACCCAGTCTCGGCACCATCTCGTTGTCCCAGCCGGAGGTCCCGTAGATCGAGACCCTCACATCGTAGAAGCGGAGCTGCGGAGCTATCTGTATGGCGTCCCACGCAGAGACCGGCAGGAACACCGCGTCGGGAGAGCGGGCCTTTATCGACCTGATCTGCTCCCTGAAGTCGGTGTCCCCTGTCTCGTAGCCTTCTACCGCCACGACCGTTGCCCCGAGCTGCTCGGCCGTTCTCCTGAACTGCTCCGCCTCGGAGACCGCCTCGGCGGTATAGGGATGGAGTATGGCTATCCTGCCTTCCCCGGCCGTGAGCACGGCGTACTCCGCGACTGCGGCCGCCTCGTCCCCGGACTTGACGACCAGCCTGTGGACGAAGCTGCCGATGCCGTCGATCGAAGCGGAGGTTGCCGTCGGAGAGAGCAGCGGAATGCCCAGGTCGTGAGCCAGCCGCCCCGCTTCCAGGGTCTCGGCGCTGGTCAGGGGACCGATCGCGGCAACACATGAGGGATCGGACGCGAGAGACTCCAGCAGGGCCGCTACGGACTCTCCAGCCACGCTGGTGTCCAGCTCCAGAAGGGCAGGGGAGTCCGCGTGAAGGTCCTCGAACTGGGAGAACGCCAGCCGGACTCCTCTGGCGACCTGCGTGCCCCAGACGGAGCCTTCTCCGGCGAGAGGCATGAGGAGCGCGATGTAAGGCCTCTCGGGACCCGCGAGCTCGGGACGTCCATACTCCTCTCGCGCGGAGGGGAAGAGCCTGTCTATCTCGGCGCCGTACAGGATCGCATGCTCGTAGTCACCCGAGGCGGCGGCTCTTCTCTCCAGCTCGAGCAGAAGAAACAGCTCCAGCCAACCCGCGGTCGTCTGGCGGAGCTCTATCAACTGGTCAGTGGAAACCTCCGAAGTCCCCGTGAGCGCGAGTGATCTTGCCCTGTCACCGTCGGACCTCGCCAGGTCCTCCATGGAGAGTCCGGCAAGTCTGTCGAGAGCTTCGGAGAACCTGGAGCCCGCCTCGAGCAGCTCCACCTGGTAGAGCCTGGCTCGTCCTGCAGTGGAGGCCGACCTGGACTGACTCTCCGCGGTCTGTGCCGCCTGCAGAGCCTGGTCGGAGTAGCCGAGTGAGCCGAGAGCGTTCGCCTCGAGGAGGTACCACTCCGGCACATCATGATGATCGGGAAAGCGGTCCAGGAGGTCTCTGGCGATGCCCAGAGCGTCCTCGAAGCGGCCCTCTTCCATGTCGGTCCTGGCCAGCCGTGCCATTCCCTCCGGTGAGGAAGGATCGTCGACCCGACGACAGCCTGAGAGAAGCAGACCTGCCGCGAGCATCAGGATGCTCGCAACGAGCGCATACGGACGTCTTGTCATCTGGTTCTCCCGGAGTAGCTCTGGTTCGG
>JAFGKQ010000257.1 GCA_016928495.1 Candidatus Fermentibacterales bacterium | reverse complement strand
GGCTCCGATATCTCCGTCCGCCCGTAGCTGAAGGTCCCGAACCCGAGCCAGGGCGCGTCCACCACCAGTGTCTCCAGGTCACGGTCCTCTTCGGCCTTCCCGAAGCCAGCCTCCATCTCGAAGCCGAGGACGCCTCCGGAGGACACGTAGATGCCCCTGAGGGAGTCCGGGGACTGAAAGCCGTGCTCCAGCAGCGGCTCTCCGAAGGCGGGCTCGAACGGCGCACGCCTCCCGGCGAACCCGCCGGCGCCTATCCAGGGAGTGCCGGGCCAGCGCAGAAACGCCTCCGCCTCCCTGAGCATGACCCGCATGGTGTCGTCATCGTGCCTGGCTGCCACCAGTGCCTCGAGACGGCTCTCGCTGCGGCGCAGGAAGACGAGGCCCCGTGCCTCGAACGCGGCGGAGTCGGCCGCCCAGCCCCCCTCCGCGTAGTCGGCCGAGCCGCCACCGTGAAGGAGGATGTGGGCTCCGCAGGTCCATCCCAGCGAGTCCTCCTCGGCCAGGGCAGAGGCGCGCTCCGGAGCCGCAACCAGCACCGCGAGCAGCAGCAAGGGGATGCCGCACCTCAACGGAAGGACCTCCGCTCCCCGAAGCTGACGGTCAGGGACACGGAGTGGAGGGCCGTATTGTCGTCTGAGAGGTCCAGACCATAGTCCAGCTCCAGATCCCCGTGCCTCAGGCCGGCACCGCACGAGAGAGTCTCGCCGTCGGTTCCCGCACGCACGCGGAGGGCATCGCTGATCTTGAGGTCGGCTCCGGCGCTCAGACCGGTCCCGCCCGAGGTCCAGGCAACATGACCGGTGAGGTCCCTGTTGAAGACGTAGCTGGCCCCGTAGTTGTAGACCGCGTCGGCGGTGGAGTCGGCAAGGCTCGCCACCTGCAGCGCACTGAAGCCCAGGGCGAACGTGGGAAAGACCGAGAACTGGAGACCGCAGTCCAGATCGAAACCAGTGGCTCTCTCTCCGGTCGAGTCGTCTTCCCAGGTGCTGGCCCTTATCCCCAGGCCGACCGCCAGGCTGGGACCGAAGAACTCCTCGATGAACCCGTAGGGGGAGCCCGTTATGACTCTTGCGATCGTCAGACCTCCCGAGAGACGGGATGCTCCGCCCCCGTCTTCCCGATCCTCGTAGCGAACGGCATGAAGGCCGATCGAGAGCTTCTCCCAGCTCTTGCCGGCCGCGCAGCCTGTCAGCCAGCCAGCGCCCGGCATCTCGGAGAAGAGCAGGCAAGCCTGACCCCTCTCCAGTCGCACGAGGCTTGGAGGCGCCTGAATCGCCGACAGACAGCCCCTGCCCCATGAGCAGGGAGGGACCCCGAGGCCCGCGCCGTGTGGGTCCTCGGGAGCGAAGCATGTGACACTGAGAATGAGCAGCAGGAGCATTGGACCGCCTAAGCCGAAGCGGGACCCGACCGACAGCCTCTGAGAATACGCAGCGGGGCAGTTGCTGGCAAGCTAGTAGGCGCCCTTGCCGAGCGCTATCGTCGAGAGGGTCCGCAGCATTATCGCGAAGTCGAGCATCAGGGACTGGTTCCTGATGTAGAAGAAGTCATACTCGATGTTCTCGTGAAGCGGCAGGTCCTTCCTTCCCATGATCTGCCAGAGCCCCGTAAGCCCCGGCTTCACGTTGAGCCTGTGCCTCTGCCACGGCTCGTACTCCTCGACGATGAAGGGCATCTCCGGCCGAGGGCCCACCAGGCTCATCTCTCCGAGCAGCACGTTGAAGAGCTGGGGAAGCTCGTCCAGGCTCGTCCTTCGCAGAATCCGGCCCACTGCCGTCACGCGCTCGTCCCCCGCACGTAGCGGGGCCACCTCGTACTCCGCAGAGTCCGGCCTCATGGTCCTGAACTTCAGCAGAGTGAACCGCCGGCCCCTGTATCCCACGCGCTCCTGTCTGAAGACGGGCCCACCCTTCGCCGTCAGCGACAGCACGACTGTGATGAGGATCATCAGGGGAGCCGTGAGCAGCAGCAGAAGACCCGAGACAAGGATGTCCACCACCCTTTTCGCGAAGCGCTGCGCCAGGCTGAGACCACCGGGCCCGATCTCGATTATCGGCAGCCTGGCCACATTGTCCAGATCTGTTTCAGTTGTAGCAACACTAAACAGATCCGTGGCCAGCCTGAAGTGTACCTTCCCGCTGGACTCTTCGGCAATGATGCTCAGAATGCGTGCCCGCTCCATCTCGGGCGATGCGAAGAACACCTCGTCCACATCGTGTTCGGCAATCACGGAGTGCACGGACGAGAGGTCGCCAAGGACCGGCAGGCCCATCACGCTCCGCCCCTCCCCGGCGCTACCCTCGACAGCTATCAGCCCCGCTATCTCCGGCTTGCGACCGGGAAGCCTGGAGAGGCTCCTTATGACGTTCCGGGCAACCTCTCCATCACCCACGAGCAGGATCCTCGGAGTCTCCCCCGGCGGGGCTATCATCCCCGATACGCGTCGGGCCAGCCCTCTGATCAGCAGGCTGGCGGGCACCGCCGTGATCCCGAACAACACGAGCATTACTCTTGAGAAATCTTCCTTCGCAAGGTAACTTACGGCCATCATTGCAAAGACTGTCTGAGCCAGTGTCTTGAGGACCTTCGCCAGGTCTCCCATGTAGTGGCCGAAGCGGCGCGGCCTGTAGAGGCCGCTCCAGGCGAAGACCAGCAACCAGACGATGACGGCGACGGGTATGGCCGGCAGGTAGTCCCGGAGCGTATCGTGGAACGGGGGCAGAGCCGGCTCGAGCAGGTCGGTCCGGATCCAGTATGTGAGCAGGACCAGCAGCGGGACCATGACGATGTCCGCGAGCACCAGGCACACGACCAGTATCCTGTCAGACCTTCTGGCAGGTGCGAAGACCATTCTCTCCTACTTCTTCCTTCCGGTCAGGGAACTCAGGATACCGGATACTAGCGCCAGAGCTCGCCAGAATGCAAACAACGGAACCAGCGGAGCCAGAGCTGCATCATGCCTCAGGGCGGTGATCGTCAGGGGCAGGGCCGAGACCAGGAACAGCAGGCACCAGGCAAGCGGGGCCGTGGCACTGGCAGCCAGCGGCCAGCAGGCCAGGGCAAGCGGAAGCAGCGGTAAGACCAGGATCATCTGGAGCTTGAGCATGGCGGGGGTATAGGGGTCCCTGCCGCTTCTGCCCGGGTGGCTCCGGTGGACTCTCACCCGCCAGCACCCCCTCGATCTCTTCTGAGCGAAGTAGCCTGCCAACGTCGGCCTGTGAACGTGCTCCACCCGTGCCCCCGGCACGAACGCGAAGCCCAGGCCCTCCCTCCTCATCCTGTACGAGAGATCGACATCCTCGTGGTCGGCTGTGCTGAAGCTCTCGTCGAAGCCCCCGACTAGCTCGAGGGCGGCTCTGCTGAAGCCGGCGGAGTAGGTGTCCACCATATCGACGCCTCGGTCCCCCGCTCCGGAGAGCAGGCGATACCTCTCCTCGAACTCGATCTGCGCGAGCCGCTGGATGATCCGGCTACCGCCCCTGGAGTAGACCCCCTTCGCTCCGTCGGCGCCACCTTCGAGCGCCTTCAGCAGCTCCGCCGCCCAGTCCGGCTCCGGAAGGCAGTCGGAATCGGTGAAGAGCACGAACCTGCAGCCGCTGGAGCGCCATCCCCTGTTCCTGGCGGCAGCGGGCCCACGAGCGGGACCCTCTGCGACCAGGTCCGCCTTCGAGGCCGAGCCTTCAGGAAGCGGCTCTCCACCGTCCAGGCTGAGGATGATCTCGAGGCGCTGCCTGCAGGTCTGGGCATCCAGCGCGTCCAGAAGCTCATCCAGACGGCGCAGAGGCCCCGC
>JAFGKQ010000256.1 GCA_016928495.1 Candidatus Fermentibacterales bacterium | reverse complement strand
GCGAGCTGGGCCATCTCGCAGGGGTCGTGGACCAGGACTCATCGCTCCTCGATTCGGTGCGCTCCGAGTATCCGGGGGTCGAGGTGTTCGATGGCCTTCGACAGTCTCTCGAGGGCGGCTTCGACGGGTTCACGGTCGCAACCCCTTCGGAGACGCACGCGGCTGCCGCGAGAGAGATCCTGAGGGCGGGGCGGCCCGTCATGGTCGAGAAGCCCCTCGCACTGAGCTCGGCTGAGGCGAGGGAGCTCTGCGCCCTGGCCAGGGCCCGTGGCGTGAACCTCATGGTGGGCCACGTGCTGCTGTTCCATCCCGCCATCCGCAGGATCGGCGCGCTGATCGAGTCCGGCAAGATCGGCCGGCTCGAGTACCTCTACAGCAACCGTCTCAACCTGGGCACCGTCAGGACGGAGGAGAACATCCTCTGGAGCTTCGCGCCTCACGATGTCTCGATCTTCGGGATGCTGACGGGAGCCATGCCCCATGAGGTCGTGTCCAGGGGAGGGGCCTTCCTGCAGCCCGGAATCCACGATTCCACCATGACGGTGCTGACCTATCCGGAGAACGTGGTGGGGCACATTTTCGTGAGCTGGCTTCATCCGTTCAAGGAGCACAGGCTGGTGGTCATCGGCTCGAAGGGCATGCTCTCATACGAGGACAGCTCCGAGCAGAAGGAGCTGCTGTTCTACGAGAAGGGCATAGACTGGGTGAAGGGCGAGCCCATCAAGAGGGAAGGCCCTACGGAGGTGATCGCCTACGAGAGATCGGCACCGCTCACGGAGGAGCTCCGCTACTTCTGCGACAACCTGGACGGCAGGATCGAGGTCTCAGACGGCAGCAGCGCCGTCAAGGTCCTCGAGGTACTCGAGATGGCCTCCAGGAGCCTTCTCGAGGGCGAGCCCGTGAGAGCGGGAGCCGAATCCGCGCCGGCGCCTGCCGGAGCCCGGTTCTTCGTGCACCCCACAAGCGTGGTGGACGAGAACGTGAGCATCGGCGAGGGCACGAAGGTCTGGCACTTCTCTCACATCCAGTCCGGTTCGACCATAGGCTCCGGGTGCAGCCTGGGCCAGAACGTGAACGTCGCCAACAACGTCCTGATCGGCAATAACGTGAAGATCCAGAACAATGTCTCGGTCTACGAGGGGGTCACTCTGGAGGACTTCGTCTTCTGCGGTCCCTCCATGGTCTTCACCAACATCCTCGACCCGAGATCGAAATACCCCCAGAGAGGGGCCAGCTTCTACATCAGGACCCTCGTCAGGGAAGGGGCCACGCTGGGGGCCAACAGCACGATAGTCTGCGGGAACACCATCGGTCGTCACGCCTTCGTTGCTGCGGGGGCCGTCGTCACACGCGACGTGCCCGACTTCGCTCTCGTGGCGGGAGTGCCGGCCCGAAGGATCGGCTGGGCCTGCGAATGCGGCGAGGTGCTGCCGGCATTCGAGGTGTCCGTAGAGTGCCCTCGCTGTGGCAAGGCCTATGCCCTCGAGGGGAAGGACAGGCTGGTCCCGCATGTATGAGGGCAGGAGGGTCTGCGTGGTCGTCCCGGCCTACAACGAGGAGAAGCTGATAGGCTCCACCGTACGGGGAATACCGGAGTTCGTGGACAGCATCGTCGTGGTGGACGATTGCAGCTCCGATTGCACTGCCGAGCTTGTCAGGGCCATCTCCGCCGGGAGCCCAAGGGTCCACCTGATAGCCCGGCAGAGGAACGGGGGCGTGGGCGCGGCCATATCCGACGGCTACGTCTGGGCAAGGGATAACGGCATGGACATCGCCGTGGTGATGGCGGGGGACGGGCAGATGGACCCTGCGGACCTTCCTTCCCTGCTGGATCCCGTCGTCCAGGACCGGACCGACTACGCCAAGGGCAATAGGCTGATCAGCGGGGAGGCCTGGCGCAAGGTGCCCAGGCTCCGCTACCTGGGGAACTCAGCCCTTACTTTCCTTACCAAGATCGCCAGCGGCTACTGGCATGTGACGGACTCCCAGACCGGCTACACGGCAGTCAACAGGCGCATCCTGGACGCGGTGCCCCTGGAGGAGATCTACCCGCGTTACGGCATGCCCAACGACTTCCTTGTCACCCTGAACATCTACAACATGAGGGTGATGGACGTTCCCGTGAGGCCGGTCTACGGCATAGGCGAGACCAGCGGGATAAGGCTGGGAAGGATGCTGTTCAGCATGCCGGTGCTTCTCGGCAGGCTCTTCCTCAGGCGAATGGTGAGGAAGTACATCATCAGGGATTTCCATCCCCTCGTCCTGTTCTACCTGTTCGGGCTGTTGCTGCTTGCCGTCGATGCCGGCTTCCTGGTCAGGTTCTTCGTGATCTGGGCGCGGCAGGGCTCGGTGCCCCCGATCACCGCGTTGGCAGTGATCTTCTGCACCTTCATGGGGTTCCAGTCCCTGCTGTTTGCCATGCTGTTCGACATGGAGGCCAATCGCGATCTGAAGGGGATCCACGGGCCTGGCGCCGGCAGCTCCACCAGGGGCAGATGAGCCCTCGCGAGGGCATTCCGGAGCCCCCTTCCAGGGACATTCGCTACCGTTCGAGGAACCCCCTCGTCCGCAGGCTGACCTCGGGCTTCCTCCGGGGTCTGTCCGATCTGGCAGGCCTGACCGGGGCGAGATCCGTGCTCGAGATCGGGTGCGGGGAGGGCTTCGTCCTCGACCTCCTCCGCCGGAAGCTCGGGCCCGACTCGTCCGTCGGCGGGGACATCTACCTGCCCGACCTTGTCGCGGCAGCGGGACGGTCCCTGCATGGAAGCCTCGTCCAGCTGGATGGCCGTGCGCTGCCATTCCCGGACCGCAGTTT
>JAFGKQ010000255.1 GCA_016928495.1 Candidatus Fermentibacterales bacterium | reverse complement strand
GGGCGCCGGCGAGATCCCTGTTGAGCTCGTGCTCTGCCGGGGCGATGGGGGAGACGTCACCGCCGGAGAGGTGAGAGACCTTCTCGAGCGGCTAAGACCCGAGAGCTTCATGGGTGGCCTCCCTGAGGAGCTGTCCCTGTTCGGGCCGCCGGTTCCCGGAGCGCTCGGTCCGGAGCTGGACCTGTGGTTCTACGTGCAGCGCCTGGCACAGGTGCGGGCCCAGGCCGAAGCCGGAAGGTCGCGGGGGCTCGATGACGGTGTGGAGGACATCGCGCAGTTCGCGCTGGTCGAGCACATGATACGCATGGAGGTCCTCGAGACCGCCCGTGAGGTCGATTCCTCCTACGTGCTCGACTACTACGGGAGCAACAGGGAGCTCTTCTTCATGCCCGAGCGCCGCTCCATTCTCCTGGCCTACGTTCCTGCCGACAGCCTCGGGCGCGTAGGCCGCCCCGGGGACTTCTCCGACCTGTCGGGGTTCACCATGCTGGACGAGTCGGGGGAGCCTCTCCCGACTCCTCTCCAGGTCAGGCAGGCCTTCGGCCCTCTTGCCGACGCCGTTTTCTCGGCCGAGGAGGGAATGCTGACCGGGCCCCTGCAGGATCCGGGATCGGGCATCAACGTCTTCTTCCAGGTAGTGGACATCGAGGAAGAGGGCTACGCCGATCCCTGCGAGATCTGGGCCGGGCTCAGCGATGTAGCCGTCAGGTACTCCATATCGAGCGGCTTCGAGAGCTTCCTCGAGGAACTGTCCGCAGACTACGGTGTAGAGATCGACAGCTCCGCTGTGAGCCAGGTCGATCCCTGGGGCGGGGCCTACTAGGCCGTGCCCCTTTGCCAGGATTCATGAACGCCAACGGTTGGGAGCAACGGTGATCACCCATTCGCGCAGACACTCGACGCAGTTGCCCGGGGCGAACGCTCCGGGGGGCCTTCTGCCCGCCATCGTGGCGCTGGCCATCCTGCTCTCGCACGCAGCCTCTCCAGCGGAGGCCGACGTGCTGGCGTCGGTAGATTCGGCAACGCTCACCTGGGAGCAGCTCGTCGACCTGGTGGGGGGAGCCCAGAACATCCAGTACCTGGGCATCAGAAGCGAGTCCGAGGCGGAGGAGCTCCTGATGAGCTGGGTCCGTGAAGAGCTGATCGTGAGAGCCGCCGAGACCGACGGGATCGAGTCGGAGCCCATTGTGGCCGAGGCGCTCGAGCAGGCGAGGAGGCAGGTGCTGCTCGAAGCCTATCTGGCGCTTCTCGTCGATGACATAGAGGTCTCGAGGCTCGAGGTCGAGAACTACGTGGCTGACTGGGAGGAGTCCTTCCGCACAGAGGTCAAGCTGCGGCACATCGTGGTCTCGGACCGGGACCTCGCCGTTTCCATACGGGCCAGGCTGCTCGCTGGCACCGACTTCGCCGAGCTGGCCGCCGAGTACTCCCTCTGCCCCAGCGCGGGGGATGGCGGAGACCTTGGCTGGCTCAGGCGTGGTGATGCCGCCCTGAGCTTCGAGGAGGCTGCCTACCGGCTTCAGCCCGAGCAGTATAGCGACGTCGTCGAGACCTCCATGGGATACCACATCGTCCAGCTCCTCGACCGCCGCAACCTCTCGCCAGGGCCCTCTGCCTCGGACATCGAGATGCTCGCGGAGGCGGAGCTGCTGCAGTCGAGACAGGAGATGCGTCTCGAGCAGGTTCTCGACCAGCTCTCTCAGCAGTACGAGATTTCCATCCATCCCGAGAGGTTGATGGACCACCTCTAGGCGTGATACGAGAGGACGGAGGAACCCTTGGAGCCGACCTTCCGGGGAACCAGCGCGGCGGCAGCCCGACGATCCGGGATAGTGCTCGCGGCGGTCGTCGGGGCAGTCGGCCTGGGCATTCTCTTCTTTAGCCTGGGCCCCGTTCTCACCGGCGATCACGACCATGACAACCTCCCGGGCCGTACCGAGCACGACATTGCCGCCAGGGTCGGTGATTCCATGCTCCTCGAGGAGGAGCTCGCCATGCTGGAGGGCAACAGCGCGACCGTGGAGCAATGGGTCGAGGACGAGATGCTGGCTCAGCTCGCGGTCGAGCAGGGCCTCGAGGACCCCAGGACCTCCAGGCTCGTCGAGAGGAGGGCCAGGCAGGTCTACCTCAGGGACCTGATGGTGGAGCAGTCGCTCTCCACGCTGGAGTGGCCCACCGATTCCGAGGTCATGGAGTTCATGAGGAGTGACAGCCTTCTGAACATGGTGGAGAGGCACTACTACCACATGCTCGTCGCGGATTCCTCGCTCGCTGACTCGCTCTACGGCAGACTGCAGAGGGGAGAGCACTTCCAGACGATGGTCGAGAGGGTCTCTTCGGGACAGAAGGCAGCCCTCGGCGGCGATCTGGGGTTCCTCACCGGTGCCGAGCTGACCGGCTTCCCTCGCGCGGTCGGTACCCTGGATGGCCTGAGCGGCATCCATGTCTCGACCTCGGGCTACCACATCTTCCTGGTTGCCGAGACGAGGGAGCTGACCGACACCGCCAGGGTCCTCACGAGCCTCAGTGACATCCTCTACAGACGAAGGGTCGAGGCCAGGATCGACAGCCTCGTAGAGCTTGCCAGGGCAGGCAGGGAGGTCGAGGTGAACGAGCGATGGCGCGCATCGGAATGACTGCCCGGCTCGCTCCGGTCGCAGTGGCGGCATGCGTGATCCTGTCAGCCGCGGCACATGGCCCCGCGAGTGCCGATCTCCTTCTGGTCGATCGGGTAGTCGCCGTAGTCGGGCGACGGCCCGTCCTGGACAGCGACGTGCGTGAGGGGATCATGGCAATGGGCTATTCCGGGGCGGAAGCCATGGCGATGGCCGATTCCTCGCCGTCGTACGTGCTGGCTCTCGAGCAGCTCGTAGAAGAGAAGCTCATCGTAGAGGGGGCCTGGAGGCTGGGTCTCTTCCCCGAGCAGCCGGAGCTCCAGGCCATGGTGGATGAGGAGATCGACGCGATGCGCTCTGAGCATCCCTCTGAGGAGAGCTTCCTGGCCTGGCTCGCCTCATCCGGCCTGACCATGGACCAGCTCAGGTCCGAGCTCGGTCAGCACATGTCCGCGCAGTACGGTGTGGAGAGGCTCATGTCCGCGAGGTCTCAGCAGATCAGATCCATGTTCCCCACTGACGCTGCTCACTACCTCGCTGTGAGAGCCGACCTGGTCGAGGATCTCGCGATGCCCCGCCACCTGGCATGGATCCGCATCCCCGTTCTCCCGACCGGCGCCGCCAGAGCGGAGCAGGAGGCTTTCCTCGTGGGCCTGCGCGAGAGGATCATCTCCGGCGAGACCGACTTCGCGGAAGCCGCGAGGGAGTACTCCGACGACCTCTCTGCGGATTCCGGAGGCGATCTCGGGTACTTCGGCCCCGACGAGATGACCCCGGCGTTCGGGCGTGCGGCCTTCTCCCTGGAGGAGGGGGAGGTGAGCTGGCCCATCGTCACTCCGTTCGGAGTGCACCTAATCCTGGTTGAGGATGTGGACGAGGAGGGCGACAGGATCAGGGCCAGCCATATTCTCAGATCGGTGGAGCTGACCGAGGCAGATTTCGACTCGGCCACGGCGCTCGCATCGAGCGTAGCCGGGGAGATCCGGGCGGGACTGAGTTTCGAGGATGCGGTAGCTGCCTACAGCTCGGACTGGACAACCATACCGTCCGGAGGAGACATCGGGACCATCCTCGTCCGGTGGTGGGCCCCCTTCATGGAGGCCAGGCTCACGGGGCTGGAGCCCGGAGACATCACGGAGCCCTTCCTCTCGGACGACGGAGGTGCCTATATCATCGCCAGGGTGCTGGACGGCTCCGGAGACTCGCCAGGGGGTGTGGACTGGACCGGCTTCGACGAGCCGTTCCTCGAGATGCTCGCCGAGCAGGTCGTCTCCCAGGAGGGTTTCGAGAGCCTGGTCGACTCCCTCAGGTCCGAGATCCCGGTAGTCTATGCGCCCAGGATAGATGAGACTTGACCTCTTCCTGAAGCTCTCGGGCCTGATCAGGAGAAGGTCTGACTCCCATGAGGCCTGCCTCTCCGGTAATGTCACCGTCAACGGCGCTCGAGCCAGGCCCGGTAGACAGGTCCGCGTGGATGACGTGATTGCCGTACGCCGGGGAGGGGGAGAGCCGACGCAGAAGCCCGCCGCAGTTGTGAGAGTCAGGTCCGTACCATCCACGAGCCAGGTCAGTCGCGCGGACAGGAAGGCTCTCTACGAGATCCTCGACGGATTCACGGATGGCGATGATTAGCTTCAGGAACGTCTACCGATACTACGATGACTGGCCCGCCCTGGAGGACGTGAGCTTCGAGGTGGAAGAGGGCGAGTTCGTCGTCGTCAGCGGACCCAGTGGGGCTGGAAAGACGACCATCATCCGCCTGATCTGGATGGGCGATCTCCCCAGCCGCGGAACGGTGGAGGTCGCCGGCTTCCGCTCCGACTCCGCGCTCAGGGGCGGCCGGCTTCCCACGCTGCGCCACAAGCTCGGCATCGTGTTCCAGGACTTCCGGCTTCTTCCGGAGAGGAACATCTACCGCAACGTCGCACTGCCGCTCGAGGTCTCGGGCACCTCCAGCAGGGCAGTGAGGAAACGGGTATTCAACCTCCTTGCCGACATGGGGCTGAGTCACAGGAGGTTCTCTCTTCCTCACGAGCTGTCCGGAGGGGAACAGCAGCGCGTGGCCATCGCCCGCGCCATGGTCGCTCACCCGGTGGTGCTTCTTGCTGACGAGCCGACCGGCAACCTCGATCCCGAGGTATCCCGGCACGTCGTAAGCCTCCTGGTCGAGATAAACAGGTCCGGTACGACGGTGGTCATCGCGACGCACGATCCCAGGCAGATTCCGCCCGGCGTGGCGAGGTTCCTCTTCCTGGACGCGGGGAGGATCGTCACTCCGGGAAGACGCGGCGCCGGGAAGGCCCCGCGG
>JAFGKQ010000254.1 GCA_016928495.1 Candidatus Fermentibacterales bacterium | reverse complement strand
TGACCCGGAAAATGGTGCGTGTCCCGGTTACTGATGTCGGCGCACCATTCCCGGGCAGCGGAGCTGGGAGATATGACCCGGAAAATGGTGCGTGTCCCCATTTTTGTCACAGCGCACAATTCCCGGGAAGAAGGCGGCAGGGGTTATGACCCGGAAAATGGTGCGTGTCCCGGTTTACGCAGTGGTTGCTCTGATGGCTGCCGGTTGCGGGCAGCAGGTCTATAGATCGGGTGAGGGCGTGGTCGAGGTCACCGGGGTCATTCAGGTAGTCGGCTCCGGGTCCGGCAACGAAGGCGTGGTTCTCGAGGAGGAGCTTTCCGGTGAGATCTACGGACTCGTCGGCGACCCGGCCGACGAGCTCATCGACAAGTACGGGCAGAGGTTCCTGGTGAGGGGCACGGTGGTCGCGGCCGACGACGCCCGCAGTGCCTGGTTCCCCATGCCGGGACTACACCTGATCGAGGTGTCCGACTACGCACTGCTCGGGGCACCCGAGCCGGTCGACGACACCGACTGACAGGGAAACGCTGACGCCCCGCAGCGGGTCCTCCCGCCGCCAGGCGGAAAGAGAGTGAGACCTTGGCCGAGTCGCCGTCCAGAGCCGACTTCGGCAGGATGAGGAGATCGAGCCTCCGCAACATCCTGGGGCTGCTGCTACGCCACAGGAAAGCCCTTGCTGTCGGAATCGTCGCCCTCATCGGGGTCGACGGCCTTCAGCTCATCATCCCCAAGATCATGCAGTACGCCGTGGATGCCCTCGCGCGCGGCATGGCCACTCCCCGACAGCTCTGGCTGGCCGGGGCGGCAATCGTCCTGGTCTCCCTTGGCATGGGGATCTGCAGGTTCGGCTGGAGGTTCTTCATCATCGGCTCCAGCCACAGGATCGAGCGAGACCTGAGGCAGGACCTCTACGACCACCTTCAGAGCCTCTCACCGCAGTACTACGACAAGACCAGGGTCGGGGATCTCATGGCCCATGCCACCAACGACCTCCAGGCGGTCAGGATGGCGACCGGCATGGCCGCTCTCGCCTCGATAGACGCGATCATCCTCGCGGCGGCAAGCATAAGCATCATGGTCACCATGGATCTCAGGCTGACCCTGCTGACGCTGATCCCCCTGCCCTTGCTGTCTCTCATGATGCTCCGGTTCGGCAAGCTGGTCCACAGCCGGTTCACGGCCGTTCAGGAGGCCTTTTCCAGGCTTACCGACAAGGCTCAGGAGAGCATGTCCGGAGTGAGGGTGGTCAAGGCCTATGGCGACGAGATATCGGAGGAGTCCTACTTCTCCGAGAAGGCCAACGACTGCGTTGTCGAGAACGTCAGGCTCGTGAGGATCTGGGGTCTGTTCGGCCCGATCATAGGCGCCCTCGCGATGGCGAGCACGGCCATCCTGCTCGGTGCCGGCGGCAGGATGGTGATCTACGGCGAGGTCTCTCTCGGCGAGTTCGTCGCCTTCTCCAGCTACCTGGGGATGCTCATATGGCCGATGATGGCGGTCGGGTGGGTCGTCAACATCCTGCAGAGGGGCACGGCGAGCATGGACCGTCTCGAGAAGATATTCGCCACCCCTCCCGACATCGCGGGCGGGCAGGTCTGCGATATCCGGACGCCTTCCATCGAGGTCAGGAACCTGACCTTCCGCTACCCTCAGACGGACGTCGACGTCCTGGCGGATGCCAGCTTCACGCTAGAGGCCAACGCCATGCTGGGGATCGTCGGAAGGACCGGCTCCGGGAAGACGACCCTCGTCGAGCTGCTGATGAGGCTGTACGATCCGCCTCGCGGCACCGTCTTCGTGGGCGGTAGGGAGATCTCCGAGCTGGAGCTGGACCACCTCAGGCGAATGTTCGGCTACGTTCCCCAGGAAACCTTCCTGTTCGCCATGAGCATAGCGGACAACATCGCCTTCGGTGCCGAGAGCGTCTCCCGCGAGAGGATAGAGGAGTTGGCCGGGCTGGTCGAGATCGCTTCCGAGATCCGTGAGTTCCCCGATGGCTTCGACACTCTGGTAGGCGAGAGAGGCGTGACCCTCTCCGGCGGTCAGAAGCAGAGGGTGGCCATTGCGCGCGCTCTCGCTGCCGATCCGAGGATACTCATCCTGGACGATGCCCTCTCCAGCGTGGACACCGAGACGGAAGCAGCGATCCTGTCGCGGCTCCGCACGGAGATGAGCGGCAGGACCTCGATCGTGATCGCCCACCGCATCAGCACCGTGATGGGCGCGGACCTGATACTGGTTTTCGACAACGGCAGGATCGTCGAGCAGGGCACTCACCGGGAGCTGCTCTCGAACGAGGGCTTCTACTCCGAGCTCTACCGGATGCAGCGGCTCGAGGAGGAGGCCATGAAGACCGGCGACGACGGCAAGGGGGAAGTCCCGTGAGAGGCGGCTCCCCGTTCTCCAGTGACTACGTGGACGGCAAGGCCTACGATGCGCGCATGGTCAGGAGGCTGCTGCGCTACGTCACGCCTCACAGGAAGCTGATCTTCCTGGCCATGCTGTTCATGCTGGTCTCGACGCTGCTCGAGCTGGCCCTTCCATACATCTCGAAGGTCGGCATCGACCGATACCTCGCAAGGCTCTACCAGGTTTTCGACACGACCTCCGCGGTCGCCGATTCGGTGATCGCCATGGATCCGGCCGGCAGCGACTTCCTTCCGCTGGATCGGGGCAGCGTGCTGATCAGGAAGGCCGCCCTGGAGGACCTCGACCGCGAGAGCAGAGAGGCCCTGGTCGCCTCGGGCACGCTTCATCCCGAGACCTACTACCTTTTCCCGGCCGAAACCTCGACCGGAGAGACCGGCGAGGTGCGAGGCGAGTACTGGCTGGTTCCCGAGAGCGAGCTCTCCCGGGTACCTCCCGCGACCCTCGTCCGGATACGTCATCCGGACATGGTCGGCATCGCCAGGCTGGCGCTGCTGGCAGGCCTGCTCATCCTGATCGGGCTGGCTGCCGGATACGGGCACGTCGTCACTCTGGGCATCGCCGGCCAGCGCTCGATGTACGACCTGAGGACATCCCTGTTCCGCCACATCCAGCGGCTGTCGCTGTCCTTCTTCGACAGGAACCCGGTCGGACGGCTGGTAACCAGAGTGACCAACGACATCGAGGCTCTGAACGAGATGTTCACCGCGGTACTGGTGAACCTGGTCAAGGACCTGCTGCTGGTGTTCGGGACCATAGTCATCCTCTTCCTGCTGAACGCTGAGCTGGCTCTCGCGTCCCTCGTCGTGGTGCCGGTGTTCGCTGCAGCGTCAGTGTTCTTCAGGAAGAAGGCCAGAGGGGCCTATCGCGAGGTCCGCAGGCTGCTGGCCAGTCTCAACTCCAGGCTCGCGGAGGACCTCTCGGGCATCAAGGTGATCCAGGTCTTCAGGAAGGAGGCCGCGAGAAGGGACGAGTACAGGGAGACCAACCTCGAGTATTTCTCCGCCAACATGCGTCAGCTCGTGATCTTCGGGGTCTTCAGGCCGATAGTCATGATCATAGCGCACACCGGCATCGCGATCGTGCTGGTCTACGGCGGGTTCGGAGTCATCGGCGGGGCACTGACGCTCGGGGCCCTGGTCGCCTTCCTCTCCTACGTGCGCCAGATGTTCCAGCCCATCAGCGATATGAGCGAGAAGTACAACATCATGCAGGGAGCCATGGCTGCGGCGGAACGGATATTCGGCATCGTGGACACCGCTCCCGTGATCGTTGAGCCGGCCTCGCCGGAGTCCCCGCCCGGAGGCGTCCGCGGCGAGGTGGAGTTCCGCAACGTCTGCTTCTCCTACGTGCCCGGCAAGCCCGTGCTGAGGAACGTCTCCTTCAGCGTGAGGCCCGGCAGGAGCGTTGCCCTCGTGGGGCCTACCGGAGCCGGGAAGACCTCCATCATAAGCCTTCTCTGCAGATTCTACGATCCCGACTCGGGTGAGATCCTGCTGGACGGCATCGACCTGAGGGAGCTCCGGACCGACACGCTGCGCCGCAGCATAGCCATAGTCCTGCAGGATGCCTTCATCTTCAGCAGGTCGATCGAGGAGAACGTCAGGCTGGGGAAGCGGCTGTCCAGCGAGGAGGTCGCCCGGGCCTCCGACATGGTCCAGGCCAGCGGCTTCGTCGAGAGGCTGCCCTCCGGCTTCTCCGAGGTCATGGCGGAGCGCGGCGCCACGCTCTCGACCGGGCAGAAGCAGCTCATCTGCTTCGCGCGGGCCCTCGCCCACGATCCCAGGGTCCTGATACTGGACGAGGCCACGAGCAGCGTCGACCCGTCCACCGAGAAGCTGATCCAGGAAGCCATCCGGACTCTCATGAGGGGCAGGACCAGCATCGTCGTGGCTCACCGCCTCAGCACCATACAGAGCGCCGACGAGATACTGGTCATCGATGATGGCAGGATCCTCGAGAGAGGAAACCACCAGGAGCTTCTCGCCAGCAGGGGGATCTACTACAACCTCTACCTGCTCCAGTACGCGAGAGCCTGACCGGCTCACTCGGGCAGGTCCGGGAGGCTCCAGTCGCCCGGCGCCGCCGGCCTCTTCTCTCCAATTGCCAGCAGTCTGAACGTTGCCAGCGCCAGGACTATCCCGGGGTGACTGACGGGAGAGAGCAGCTCCGTAAGGCGGCCCGGGGGGTGAAGGGCGAGGGCGTCCGGGACTCCCGCAAGCCCCATGGTGGTCTGGTCGCCATACTCGCTCCAGGTGGCGAAGCCGACCAGGCGACCGCCTGTCCTGTCCCGGGAGACCGAGACGACGAGAAGGAAGTCGCTGGCCGCCAGGAGCATCTCGTCAAGCTTCGGAAGAGACGGGACCTGCCGGGGCACGACAATGGCTCTTCTGCCCCCGGTGAAGAGAAGCCCGTACCTTCCCCTGCTTCCCGGGCTGTCGTCGCTTCTCCAGGATGGCAGACCGATCCGCAGGAGCGCCCTCCTCGCGACGGCCTCCGCAGTGAGCTGCAGCACGGCGTGGCCCGGCTGCCCCGGGCACTTCGCCGCCTCTCTTCGTATGGCCCATCTCGTGAGCCTGCCGAGCGAGATCACGTCCGACCGCCCCATGACCCGATGGTAGCGCCCGGAAACAGCCCTCGCACCCCCACGCCGAGTTGCCTCGAAGGGTTTACACTCATACATTCAGGCGAAATCTTCCTGCTTCCGAAGAAAGCGGAGCTCTGGCCCATCAGCCGGGGCATCTCTGACGGCGGCCTTCTGCCGTTGCGGAGAGGCCCTCCTCACGGAGAGGACCATGGAGAAGAAGACGCCTCTATACGATCAGCACGTGGAGCTGGGGGCGAAGGTCCACCCCTTCGCCGGGTTCCTGATGCCGATCAGGTACGAGAACGCCATCGAGGA
>JAFGKQ010000253.1 GCA_016928495.1 Candidatus Fermentibacterales bacterium | reverse complement strand
GGCTCCGGAGCCCCTGCACCCCGATCCGGTGCTGGTGGAAGCGGCCGCCGGCCTCTCGGGGGAGTCCGGTGCGCGGATGACCATAACCTCCGACAGGGACAAGGGCCTGAGCGGCGTGGACGTTGTCTATACTGATGTCTGGGTCTCGATGGGCGAGGAGGCGAAGGCCACCGAGAGGCTCGAGCTGCTGGATCCCTACAGGGTGGACGCGAAGCTGATGGAGGACACCGGGAACCGGGAGTGCCTCTTCATGCACTGCCTGCCCGCCGTCCGGGGGCAGGAGGTCGCCGACGAGGTGATCGACGGGGGGCGGTCCGTGGTCTGGGATCAGGCGGAGAACAGGAAGCACACCATCAAGGCCCTGATGGCGGCAACGCTGCTGTGATTCCCCCCGGGTCCCGTTTCGTTGACAAGTCCATGCGGCTAGGGTAGTTTGGCGGATGTTGCCCCTGACTCTCGGGAAAGGCCTGCTGATGTGGACCCGCGCTCGCCGGAACAGCCCTGAATGATCGCGCTGCTGCTGGCCGCCGCCCTGGGCCTGCCGTCCTCCCCCGCGCAGGAGGCTGCCGCTGTAAGCCCCGACCTCTCTTTCGTGGATGCGGTCGATCCCGACGGGTACGTTCTCGGACCGGGCGACGTCCTCTGGATCTCCCTTCCGGGAGGACTGCCCTACTACACCACCGAGGAGAACCCCACCGGCATCTCGATCCTGAACGTCACGGTTACGCCGGACGGGAACGTCGTGATTCCAGTGGTCGGAGCCGTGGATGTCTCGGGCCTTACGCTGACCGAGGCTTGCGGGCTGATCGAGCGAACCATCGCTTCATACTACCGGGGCGTCAGGCCCCAGATCGGACTGGCGAGCCCCCGCAGGTTCCGTCTGCCCGTCAGCGGACAGGTTGCAAGTCCCGGCATGCACTGCATAAACGGAGTCACGACTCTCTGGGAGACCCTCTCCCAGGCAGGGGGCCTTCTGCCTACCGGGTCGCTCAGCGGCATAGAGGTGATCCACTCGAGCGGGGACACGACCGTGATCGATATGGGCAGGTTCCTCATCGATGGTGACATGAGCGCCAACCCCGTGCTGTCCCTCGGCGATCGGGTGCATGTCCCGATGGCGACCCGGCTCGTCTACGTGGAAGGTGCCGTAAGAGGCACGGGCGGGTTCGGCATCTGCAGGACCGACGAGGAGATGTGGCTGGAGTCCTCGCAGGTCGTGATGGAGCACATCGAGGGCCAGACCGTGAGCGAAGCGCTGGCCAGGGCCGGCGGGCTGACGCCATGGGCCGAGAGGGAGGCCTGCCACATACTCAGGCGCAGCGGTGAGGGAGAGCCCGGGCTGCGCATAGATGCCGAGCTGGAGAACCCTCTTCTCGACCCGGTCCTGATGCCGGGGGACCGCGTGATAGTGCCCGGCACATCTCCGACGGTCGCGGTAACGGGACACGTGAACGCTCCGGGATCCTACCCCTACGTGGCCATGAGGGACTACATGTACTACGTCGGCCTGGCCGGCGGGTTCGACGATCGCGCCTCCAGGGGCGGGACACGTCTTCTGCTGGCCGATGGCAGCGTTCTCCCGGCAGACGAGGCGGGAGCCGTCCCGTCGGGAGCCATCGTAGAGGTTCCGCAGAAGAGCATCGTATGGTGGCAGGACTACCTGCTCATCCTGACGGGAGTAGCCAGCGTGGTCATAGCCTACAAGAGCATCCTCTAGGTGCGGCATGACTCCTGAACGCACCCCGGGCTACTACCTCTACGTGCTGTTGCGCAACAGGTGGTTCCTCGTCAAGGCCATCCTGGTCGTGATGGTCCCGACCGTGATCGTGTCCTACTTCCTTCCGAAGAAGTACACAGCGACGACCCTGCTGATGCCACCCGATGTCCAGACCAGCCCCGGGATAGGCATCGGGGGACTTGCGGTCGGCGAGTTCGCAGGCTTCTTCGGAGCGGGAATGGGCTACGCCCTGCCGCTGATGGCGACCCTCTCGGACGTCTACCTCGAGATCCTCAACAGCCGCACCCTGGTGGAGCAGGTCATACTCTCGACCGGCTACATCGACAGCATGGACATTCGCGAGCAGTACGAGATCGACGAGCAGGTCGGCCTCTACTGGGCAAGGAAGGCTTTCAGGAACGACTACTCCGCGGAGGTCACTCCCTCGGGCTTCCTGAAGATCGAGATGACGACGAGCGACCCCTGGTACTCGGTGGAGGTGTCGGAGAGGGTCGTAACGGTCCTCGACAGCCTGAACAGGCAGGTGCTGCTCAACAGGGCTGCCAACGCGAGGCTGTTCATCCAGCAGCAGGTGTCCAATGCAGAGTCCCTGCTCGAGGCGTCGGTCAGCGCCCTCGAGGCGTTCGAGATCGAGCACGGTGTGGTCTCCCTGGATCGCGAGCTGGGGGAGTACATCTCCGCTCTGGCCTCTCTCAAGAGGCAGTATCTCGAGCTGAGCGCGCAGGCCCAGGCGATGAGGCAGGGCTTCGTCTACGGCTCCTCCGGGACGCTGCGGGAGCTGGAGCTCAGGATCTCGGCCCTGGCCGACGTGATCGAGTCCCTCGAGAGCGGTTCCCCGGATCCCAGAGGAGAGGTGCGGTTCGCCTTTTCGTTGAGCGACCTGCCGGAGATGCAGTTCGAGTACGCCGGTCTCCGGAGCGACTACGAGACCGCGCTGCGGCTCACCAGCCTCCTGCGGGCCAGCCTGGAGCAGGCCAGGGTCGAGGAGTCCGTGAGCACTCCGACCATCCGCGTCCTGGACGCGCCGGGCCACCCCGGATGGAAGAGCAAGCCGAAGAAGCTCTACATCTGGATAGAGGTATTCGTTGTTACCATCGTGCTTCTCTTCATCTTCCTCATGATCAGGGAGAGAGCCTGGCTCATGCGCGAGAAGAGCCCGGAGGAGTGGAGCCGCTGGTCCAGGCTGCTGGACGATCTGAGGGGTGATCTCAGATTCTGGAGGAAGGGCGGCCGCAGCGGCAGGAACGCCCGCTAGCCTTCCCCGGTCTCGTCCCCGGTGTCAGACATCATGGTCACATAGGCTTCGTAGCGGGCCAGCGGGATCACGCCGCGGCCCACCGCATCCTTCACTGCGCACTCCGGCTCCGAGAGGTGCAAGCAGTCCCTGAACCTGCATGCGCCAAGGAAGGGTCTCATCTCCGGAAAGCAGGCGTCCAGCTCCTCTCCGGGAATATGGCCTACTGAGAAGACCCTGAAGCCCGGCGTATCCACGAGGAAGGTCTGCTTCGCAAGCGGAACGAGTCGCGCCGCAGTCGTCGTCTGTCTGCCGCGTCCCGATCTCTCGCTCACCGCGGCGACTCTGAGGTCCAGGCCGGGAGCCAGCCGCTTGGCAAGCGATGTCTTGCCGACTCCGGAGTGCCCTGCCATGACGACCGTGGATCCCCGGACGAGCGAGAGAAGCCCCTCGAGCCCATCGCCGGTCAGGCAGCTGATCCTCGAGACCGGGTAGCCGGCCAGCTCGTACTGCCTCAGCTCCGCCTCCGGCACCCCGGCATCGCCAGCGAGGTCCATCTTGTTGAGCACGACGCAGGTCCTCAGCCGCTGCCACTCCGCTGCTGCAGCGATCCTGTCGATCACTGCCCTTCTGAAGGGCGGAGCGGCCACGGACACGACGATCATCACCCTGTCCACGTTGGCGGCCAGGATCTTCTTCGCGCCCCCGCGCAGCGTCCTCGACAGGCATGGGCCACGCGGAAGGACCTCCTCCACGATGAGCCGTCCATGGCTCTCCCTCAGCAGCACCCTGTCCCCGACGACCGGCCTCGTGCCTCTCATGAGCGAGCCGGATGGCACGGCAGGCTCTTCCCTGCCGGAGCGCAGGACCAGGAGGCCTCGCCTGCCGACGGAGGCTACCCTCGCCGCCCCGGAGGAGCCGCTCAACGCCCGCTCCAGACCAGGAGAGTGTCGGGCTCGATGCTCCCTGCTTGCTCCTCGAGGAAGCTCCTGGTCAGTCCGGGAAGGTAGACGGGGTGAACCGCCACCAGAACCTCCGAGACTCCTAGCTCCCCGAGGTCACGGCGCTCGAAGACGGCCCTGTCCAGGGCAACGAAGCGTCCCACCGGATCGGTGATGTCGTTGGCAAGCGCTATCCGGGGGACGAGCAGCTCGTTCACCGCGATCAGCCCTCCGTCAGGAGGCATCTCGAGCCTGTCGAGGCGTCGTGCGAGCTCGACCTCGAAGTCCCAGGCCGGGATGCCGGGGATCCAGAGCAGCATCGGGAACAGGAAGGCAGCGCCGAGCACTGCCGCCCTGAGGCTCCGACGGAGGCGGGTAGTCAGCCTGAACACCGACGCCACCGCCCACGGGATGGCCAGGATCATGGCGAGGTCGACGTAGCGGTCGAGGACGAGCGACCCGAGCGCAAGAGAGACCCAGAGGAGAAGCAGGTTGGCCACGGAGGACCAGGACCAGGGATAGGACCGGAAGGAAGATATCAGCGCGAAGAGCAACACCGGCCCCAGCACCCTCAGCGATCTCAGGGCGACGACCGCCGGATAGGCCAGAACCGAGGGTCTGGGATAGGGCATGGCCTCTATGACGTATCTCACCTCGCGGGCCGACCAGAGCCAGTCGCCGGCCATCAGCCGGTTGAGTCCCAGCCAGGCGGCCAGAGAGACGGGTATCAGGACCGTCAGGGCCAGGGCCCTGCGGCGCCGCAGGCAGAGCTCGGTCGAGTAGAGCAGCCCCTCCGGCCGCGTGAGTGCGGCAAGTGCCCCGAAGACCATCGATGCCCGGCCCCGCACCAGGCTTCCCGTCAGCAGGAACAGGAGCATCATGATGACGGGGCTTCCACTATGGGACAGCACCAGCACCGCCGGATGCAGTCCGAGGAGCGCACAGGCGAAGATCGCGGGTCCCGGACTCGAGGTCTGCCTCGCGACCAGCGTGCCCGAGACGAGGATCATGAGAAGCAGGATGAGGAGCTGAGCGGCTGCATGGGCCGCGGGCAAGCTCGTGGAGTCGACGGCGAGCACGAACAGGAGTCCCAGTGGCTTGGGGACCGTGTTGGGGTAGAAGATGGAAGGGTCCTCCACCACCCCGGTTCGCGACACGACGCCGGTGATCCCGGCGTCTCGCGCATGTCTCGCCCACATGAGATGCGCGAGGTAGTCGCTGTCGAGCGCCTCGCCCCGGAGCTGCATGCCGAGGGCGGGCAGGGCGCAGGCTACGGAGACGAGGCAGAGGAGCGGCAGGAAGCTCCTCGCC
>JAFGKQ010000252.1 GCA_016928495.1 Candidatus Fermentibacterales bacterium | reverse complement strand
GCCAGCAGAGAAGGAGAGAACGCCCCCCGCAGCGACCACCAGGACGATTCCGATGGAGCGATTCATGGCCATGAGCTCAATCACGCCTCCAGACGGCAGCGAAGTGCCCGTCGATCCCATCGCCAGGAGGGAATATGTCAAGGAGACCGCTCCTGACAAGGCGCGCTGGAGCCGGGAAGTCCTCTCTCGCGAAATCCGGCTGCTCCCCCTCGAACCACTCGACCATGCCGGCGTTCTCTTCCGGTTCGAGGCTGCATGTCGAGTAGATCAGGCGGCCGCCGGGAGCCGTTGCCGCGGCGGCGGACGCGAGCAGCTCCCTCTGCCGCTCCACGCATGAGCGCAGCAGCTCCGGGCCCCAGTTCCATCGGGCATCGTTCCTTCGCCTGTAGACGCCCGTGCCCGTGCAGGGCGCGTCTATCAGGACCGTGTCCATCGAACCGGCTCGAACAGCGGGACGGGCACCGGAGCAGACCATCGGGTGGGACCGCGGGAACTCGAGCCTCTGCGAGTTCTCCACCCACCTTCTCATCCTGGCGAGGGAGAGGTCAGAGCTGACGAGGATGTCCAGGCCCGCGGCTCGCGACAGGTGAACGCTCTTGCCGCCTGGAGCGGCGCAGGTCTCCAGCGCTCTCCGGCCCGCCAGCCTCGCACACCCGAGGCCGACGATGGCGGCCGCCTCGTCCTGAACGTAGACGGATCGCGTCGCCGGCTCGAGAGCGGACTGACCCCCTCTGGCAAAGCTGAAGTAGCAGTTGAGGTAGAGGCCGGGCTGCAACCCCTCGATCCTTGGCTCCCGCTCGAAGCATGCCCCGAGAGACGGAACGGAGTTGTTCCACTCCAGGAGGGAGATCGTCCGTTCCCTGCCGAATCGATCCAGCCAGCGGTCCACGAGGTCAGCGGGGTGTGACCATCTCACGGCCATGTCGTCCGTCGGGGGCTCTCCGCTTCCCACGAGGCTCCTGAGAACGGCGTTCACGTAGGAGCGTCTCCCCTGCCCTCTCACGGCGCCGACAGTGCTGTCGAGGGCCGCCCAGGCCGGAACGCCCAGGACCAGCAACTGAGCGGCTCCGATTCTCAGCGCGGCGAGGGTCTCCCCATCCAGGCTCCGGAGGGGGCGCCTGGAGAAGGCGGAGAGGGCATGGTCCAGCCTGGAACGCCATATGACGGTTTCTCTGTGGAGCCTGTCGGCGAGCGCCCTGTCGGAGGGCTCGAGCTCCCGGGACACGGCCCTTCCGAGGATCAGATCGAGGGCCGCGCGCCTGCCTGGCGTTCCGGTGCCGGATCCCCCGGGCGCTATGCCGACCCCATCCTACCCGGCCGAGGCGTCGTTCTCCACCCTCACCAGTTCCGGGAACCTCCGCCTGAGGACCTTCTCGACCCCGTGCTGGAGAGTCAGAGCGGCAAACGCGCAGCCTGCGCAGGCGCCGGTCAGCCTTACCCGGACCACTCCGTCCTCCAGGCCGAGGAGCTGGATGTCACCGCCGTCCCTCTGGAGCATCGGGCGTATCTTGTCTATCTCGGTCGCGATGTTCTCCAGGCTCAGCTCGTCAGTCCCGGCGCCGTCCTCACGGCTCTGGTTGCTAGAGGTCATAGCCCAGCTCGCTTTCCCGCTCGATCCCGGCCCACTAGCCCTGGCTCCCGAGCTGGGCCACGACCAGCGAGACCATGGACATGAGCTTGATGAGTATGTTGAGAGAGGGGCCGCTGGTGTCCTTGAAGGGATCCCCAACGGTATCGCCTATGATCGCGGCGCTGTGCTCGGGCGAGCCCTTGCCTCCCAGGTTGCCCTTCTCTATGAACTTCTTGGCGTTGTCCCAGGCTCCTCCCGCGTTCGACATGAAGATGGCCAGCAGCACGCCGGTGACGATGGAGCCGGCCAGCACGCCGCCCAGTGCCTCCGGCCCGAAGACGAAGAAAACCACGACGGGAATGAACACGGCAAGGAGACCCGGTGCGATCATCTCGGTAAGGGCGCCCCTGGTAGCTATGTCCACGCACCTCGTGGCGTCGGGCTCGGCCCGGCCTTCCATCAGCCCCTCTATCTGGCTGAACTGCCTCCTGACCTCGGCCACCATCTTCATGGCAGCTCTGCCCACCGCCCTCAGTGTCATGGACGAGAAGATGAACGGGAGCAGCCCGCCGAACAGGAGCCCGGCGACCACGGTAGGGTTCAGCAGGTCGATCCCGCGATCCAGGAGACCCGCCGAGTGGGCGAAAGCACTGAACAGCGCCAGGGCGGTCAGCGCAGCGGAGCCTATGGCGAAGCCCTTTCCCATGGCCGCCGTGGTGTTGCCGAGAGAATCGAGCAGATCCGTGCGTTTCCTGACCTCGGGACCCAGCCGGGCCATCTCGGCTATTCCGCCGGCATTGTCCGCCACCGGGCCGTAGGCATCGACCGACATGGTCATGCCCACGTTCATCAGCATCCCGAGCGCAGCTATGGCTATTCCGTAGAGGCCGGCGAACTCGTAGCTGAGAAGCGTGGCGGCAGAGATCAGGATGACGGGGCCGATGGCGGACTCCATCCCTAAGGCCATGCCCTCCAAGATGTTGGTTGCGGGGCCCGTTCTGGCGCTCTCGGCCACCTTCGTGACGGGTCTCCCGCTGGTGTAGTACTCAGTTATCAGACCGACTCCGGATCCCGCCAGTATGCCGGCAACGAGCGCCCAGAATACTCCCATGGAGGCCGAGAGCATCCTGATGGCCGCCAGGCCGAGCAGGACGCAGATCCCCGTCGTGATGAACGTGGCGTTCCTGAGAACCGTGCCCGGGCTGCCCCGCTTCCTGAGCAGACGCACGAACAGGGTGCCTGCGAGGCTGGAGGCAGTCCCCAGGGCCGCCAGAAGGAGCGGGATGGCGATGAGGGTCTGCCTGCCCAGGTGCAGGGAATCGGCGCTCGACCCCGGGCAGAGCGACGAGATCTCCCCGGCAGACATGCCGATGGCGAGGACGATCCCCGCAACGATGCTCCCGACGTAGGACTCGAAGAGGTCCGCGCCCATGCCGGCAACGTCACCCACGTTGTCGCCCACGTTGTCGGCGATCACAGCAGGGTTCCTGGGGTCGTCCTCCGGGATGCCCGCCTCCACCTTGCCCACGAGATCGGCTCCGACATCGGCGCTCTTGGTGTATATGCCGCCCCCGACTCGCGCAAAAAGCGCAATCGAGCTCGCGCCCATGCCGAACCCGGCCACGTTCCTGAGGCTCACTTCCGTGCCCAGAAGGGACCCGAGCAGCTCGCCCGCCCAGGCAACGCTCCCGTAGGCCAGGTAGAACAGCGAGACTCCCAGCAGCCCGAGACCAGCGACGGCCAGCCCCATGATGCTCCCGGCCTGGAAGGCCACACCCAGGGCTGCGGGCAGGGACTCCCGTGCCGCGTTGGCCGTCCTGACGTTCCCCAGGGTCGCTGCCGCCATTCCGACGATCCCTGCGATCATGCTGAAGGCCGCCCCGGTGACGAAGGCAAGGGAGGTATCCCGGCTGCCGCTAAGGAAGAGCGCCAGGGCCACTACGGCGACGAACGCCAGCAGGATCCTGTACTGTGTCTTCAGATAGGCCATGGCCCCGGAGCGGATCAGACCCGCGATCCGGCGCATGCCGTCGGTTCCCGGGTCCATCCTGCGCAGGCCGGCGTAATAGACTGCGGCGAAGATGGCTGTCGCGACCGCGACCAGGGGCGCGAGGAACCTGAAGACCATCGTCTCTATGCTCATGTCTCCTCCTGGGTCAGCAGGGGCGCAGGTCCGGATTCGGCCGTTTTCTAGCAGAGGGAGGATCATCAGTCAAGGCTATCGAGCCTCCCGAGCCCGTCCAGCGCGGGCTCGTAGCCAGGGCAGGCCTCGATGGCGGACAGCCACCACTGCCTGGCGGTCCCCAGGTCCCCCTCTCTCGCGGCGAGGACGCCCAGGTTGTACATGGCCTCCACCCTGTTGAGATTGACGTCCTGCCTTGTCGAGCCCCGCTCGAGCGCCTCGAGGAAGAGCGCCCTTGCCTCGGGGATGCTCCCTTCCGAGGCGGCGGCAAGACCGTCGTAGAATGGCATGTTCACGCCGGACCTCTCCGGGAGGCCCCGGAATCCTGCGGTCAGGGCCAGCGCGAGAAGGGCCCCGCAGCCCGCTGCAAGGGCCTGACGCACCCTCCATCCCCGGATGATGGAACCCGAAAGCAGCAACATGAAGGGCACTGCCGGAAGCCTGAGGCGCGATGTGACGAAGAACGCGATAGTGCCCAGAGCAAGGAGCAGCGTCCAGACGAGCAGCAGGCGGTCCCTCCTGGTCGGCAGGCCGGAGACCAGTGCGGCGGGGAGAAGCACGAGGACGAGGGAAAAGGGAAGAGCAACGGGCGAGCGGTGAACGAGGGCGGTCAGCACCGGGGAGATGGACCTGTAGTAATAGGGATCGTAGTTGCCCGGTATTTCGATCGGGACGATGTAGAGAAGCGACTTCCGGGCCACGAGGGAGAGCCAGCGCAGGGGATCCGCCGCTATGTCCGCGATCGTCCTCCCGAGCCACCAGGCGGAGACGGCCGACTCGCTCAGCGCTTGCCCGGCTATCTCGCGACTCGCCATGTGGACGTTGTCGACGTATGGAAGCGCGGCATCCTCCGGGGCCGATCCCCGACCGGGCATGGACGGGGCGAACGCCGTGAACCCGTCGGCCCTGG
>JAFGKQ010000251.1 GCA_016928495.1 Candidatus Fermentibacterales bacterium | reverse complement strand
TCGCGGGGGGCCTTAGCAGGATCTTCTTCCTGTCCGGCCTGAGGCCCAGCTCCTCCGCTATGGCCGGATCTGCCTTCGCGTCGGCCAGGTAGAGCTGCTCCTTGAAGCCGGGGAAGTGGCGCACCTTGGAGTAGTCTATGCCTGCCTCCCTGCAGCGCTTCTCGTCTATGACCTCGGGCAGGAGGATCTTCGTGCAGAACCTGTTGAAGATGGTGGGGTTGACCCACTCGTAGTCGTACATGGTCACGCTCGGGATGCCAAGGCGTCGGGAGGCTATCGGCAGGGCCCTCGAGCCGTGTCCGAAAGAGACGTCGATCCGCCATTCCCTGGCGACGCGCTGGAGCTGGCTGGCACGCCTGATGGTGCCTATGGCTTTCCCCAGGAAGGAGCTGCCGTACTCCCCCCCGATCCTGGTATAGGGGACGCAGTACATCTCCAGGAGCTCGATGGTCGTGCCCCTGTCCCTGGCTGTGAAGACGACCTCGTGGCCGCGCTTGCCGAGCTCCTCTGCTATGGGGCGCATGACGAGGACGTGGGGAGCGTTGTCCGCATCGAACCAGAACCTCACTTCGGTCCGGAGCCCTTCGAGATGCTGTAGGCGAGCGCCCTGAACATCCAGGCCTGCGACCATCTGATGAACCTGGTGCTCTGTGTCGACTTGGGGGATGACCGGGTTCGGAACACGCCCTCATCGGGATCCCACAGCTCACCTATGGCCTTGCGCAGGATGGAGGCGGCGAACGGCCTCGAGTCCGGGCAGTGCCTGTCCAGGCGCAGGAAGGTGATGGCTCCCTGGGCGTAGGTGTGCGGGTCCATGGGGTATCTCTCGCCCGGCTTCGAAAGGGCCGTGCCGTCCGACTCGAAGAGCTTCTCGCTGTAGTAGGCCAGTCCGTTCGTGATCGCGTGGTCGAAGTCGTCCGTCCCCAGGATCCGGGCCAGGTCCTCCAGGGTCTCGAGCACGAAGCCCGTGTGCAGCCCGTCCACCCAGTCCCAGTCATTGCCCTTGCCGTAGACCCAGGAGCCGTCCTCTCTCTGGGTAGAGATCACGAACCTGACGGCCTCCAGGGCATCGTCCCTCCAGAGGGCCGGCCCTCCGGACTTCCAGCCCAGGGCCAGCAGCTTGGCGGCGTAGAGCGAGGCGTTGTAGATGCAGGTGTCGTCCCTGGGCGAGTAGCTGAAGCAGATGCCTTCGGGCATCCTGGCGCAGGCCAGGTCGAAGTTGACGAACCTCGCCGCTGCCCGGGCTATCGGCTCGTAGAGCTTGTGGCGGGACTTGCGGAGCGCCTCGACCACGAAACAGGTGCATACCGCCGTGGGGAAGAACGCCGGGAGGAAGAAGCCCTTGCCCTGCCACGGGAAATCGTAGCCCCAGCCGATTCTCCCGGACTGGAGGAGATTCACCTCCTCAGGGGTGACCTCCCTCGACTCCAGGCTCTCCCTGTCCTGGCCGAAGAACTGCACCCCCTGTGGCGTGGATGAGGCCGCGAGCAGCATCTGGCCCAATTGCTTGAACACCGGGTCGCCCAGCTCGATGAACCTGGCGTTGGCCGCGCCCCTGAGGAACAGGGCCAGGCCCTTGGGGTTGAGCCCGGGCCTGACTCCGATGAGGGGCCTCAGGTTGAGCGGGGAGCGCTTGACGGCCTGCTGGAGAGCGAGGCGCATGAAGCGGGATCTCTTCACCACGGGCCACAGGAACCTGCTGTTCAGCCCGTCGTAGGGGTCGTAGCCCCTGAAGCCCTCGGCGACGGCGTTGTCCCAGATAGACTTCGCGACCTGCTGGAAGGAGGATTCATCGCTCATGGCACTTCCTCCTCTTCCGGGTAGAGGTCCCGGATGTCCACTGGAAGGACTTTTCCCGATTCGATGCTCTCCAGCGCCCTGAAGGTGGAGAGGGTCGTGATGAGCTGGGACTCGATGGCTATGGCAGGCTCACCGGTCCTCATCGCGCGGCCGAACGCTTCGAGCTCCTCTCCGAAGCCCTTGCCGGCCGCCCTGATCCTCCCGCTCTTCCTGGAGCCATAGACCTCCAGTGTCCTGAAGTTGTCTATGACCGCGCTTGTTCCCCTGCCGGAGACCTCGAGCATCTCCTTCGGCATGGCGCGGGCGCCTTCCGAGAAGTAGTGGATGGTCCCCACCGAGCCGTTGCCGAAGGACAGCTGGATCGAGACGTTGTCCTGGAGAGGGACCGAGGAGTCGCCGGTTCTGATGGCCTGAGCGCACACGCTCACTGGGTCAGAGCCGCAGACGAACTGCATGAGGTCTATGAAGTGGCAGGCCTCTCCCACGATCCTGCCGCCGCCGTGCTCGGGGCTCTGGGTCCAGTGCTCCCGGGGTATGCGCCCGGCGTTCACCCTGTAGTGCATCATGAGGGGACAGGGGTCGTCGCCGAAGTGGGATCTCAGCTTCCTGGCGGCGGGTGAGAAGCGTCGGTTGAAGCCGACCTGGAGCACGGGCAGAGGGCCACTCGCGGCCAGCTCACGGATGCAGGCGGCGATCGACCTGAGCTCCTCTTCCCTGATGCAGAGCGGCTTCTCGACGAAGACATGCCTGCCGGCCCTGAGGGCCCTCTCGACCAGGCCCGCGTGCATGTCGTGCCTGGTAGCTATCAGCACGGCGGTGGTGGGCTCGTCCTCGATGATGGCGTCGAAGGAGTCCACGGCCCCGGCGAAGCCGAACCGCCTTCCCACATCGCCGGCCGTGACGCCGCTTGCGGTGGTGACGAGCCTTCTATCGACCCTGCCGAGTCTGCCCAGCTCCGGGAGCAGGAAGGACTGCGCGAAGGAGCCGGCTCCTGCCACGGAGAGGCCGATGGAGCCTTCCGTTCTACTGCGAGGGGCGGAGCCGAGATCGACCGCCGCCCTCCTGACCCGGTCCTCCCCGGGGTAGTCCAGCAGCATGCCGCAGTAGGGCTCACTGCCGGAGGCTATCATCTCGTAGGCCGCCGGTGAATCCTCGAACTCGAACCGGTGGGTGACGAGATCGAGGGGCCTCAGGCTTCCGGATGCCATGAGGTCCAGGACGGCCTCCATGTTGCGGCCCTCGGTCCACCTCACGAAGGGCAGCGGGTAGTCCCGGCCCTCCTCCTCGTAGTCCGGATCGTACCGGCCCGGGCCGTAGGAGCAGGACACTCTGAACGAGATCTCCTTGCGGTAGTAGTCCTCGCG
>JAFGKQ010000003.1 GCA_016928495.1 Candidatus Fermentibacterales bacterium | reverse complement strand
CGGGACCTCACGGCGAATGCTCGTGCCCGGTATCAGGTCTGCTGACGTCTGACCAGGTGGATCCTGTCGCCGACCTCGATCAGGTTGCTGGTTATATTGCCGCACACGAGCGCCGCAGCGGTCGAGCTCTCGGTGCTCAGGACAACCAGATCGGCAATGGGAACGTCCAGAGTCCGTACCGACTCGTCGCCGGGAGAGGACTGGACATCGCCGTATCTGTACGCGGAGAACATGTCCCCGGGGCGGAGGTCGTCGTTGGATCCCCTGTCTATGTAGACGACATCAGCCATGTATGCGGTCTCGCAGTCGGGGTCCTGGAGGCCGATCACCCATGCGCTCAGGCTCGGGAGAACCGGCTCGGTGTTGACGACCACGGCGGAAGCCGGCGTGTAGTCCACCAGAATCTGCCCGGGGAGGATAGGGAGGTAGCAGTGCTCCACAAGAGCCACGCTTCCCTCCTGGCCAACCTCGACGAGACGGCAGATGCCGGCAACCCTCACGAGATCACCCATGCGATCGCCGGTGTTGGGATGCAGCACTTCCTCACCCTTGTCCAGTATCTGGAAGACGTCGTTCACGGAAGCTCCCTGCTCGCTCCCGATGTCGGTATGGAGCAGATCTCCGGTGTAGGCGTACTCCCCCGGCCAGTCGTGATCTTCCTCCGCGTCGAGCTCTACCACGTAGCCCTGCGGAACCAGTGGATCCACTGCGACCATTCCCGCCGTCTCGATCCGCAGGCGGGCTATGATGGCCTCGTTCTGAGCTACGGTGCTTGCGCTGAGGGAAACGCTCTCGTAGCCCGCGGAGTAGTTGGGAAGCACGATGACATCGCCGGGGTAGATCCAGTGAGGATCACGGATGCCGGCATTGGCCTCCCATATCACCTTCCAGTACTCGGGGTCCCTGTAGAACCTGCTGGCCAGATCCCAGAGCGTATCGCCCTGCTGGACGACGTAGGCGGACGCGATGGCCTCGCCCGAGGGCAGAGCCAGAACGAGAAGCCCGACGGCCACTAACGAGAGACATATCCTGTTCAACATCAGAGCGAACCTCCCCACGACCGGGTCCGGACACGAACCACCGATCCTGCAAAATCATAAGTTCGTAATATATTGACTTGTGAACTAAGTCGCGTCAACGAGCCACCTTCCGGGCCGGAATACTTAATACAGAGGCTAAAGTAAATCACCTATCTCTTAGCTATGTATAGGGCAACAGGCCCAGAGCCGTCCTGACGCTGCCTCGATATCATGATGCTGACTGTGTAGACCCCATCGCTGCCGCTGACAGGCGAGTTCACTGCCAGGAACAGCTCCCCGTCCGCGGGCGACTCGCGGCTCCAGTCCCGGCCGACGCTGAGGACCGGGCCATCCTGCCCGATCCTGAGGACCAGTCTCCCTATCATTGCCTCCGGGACCAGCGATGCCGTGCCGCTCATGGCTTCGGAGCCCTCGGGGCCGTACATCTCTCCCAGCGCGGAGGTGCTTCCGCCGGCCGCCAGGGAGATCAGGTCACCCTCTTCGACGGCCACATGGCTGTTCAGCCATCCGGCGCAGGCCGGGATATCCACGACAACGTGATCAACGCTCTCGTCCGCCCAGCTCACCACCGAGGCCAGCTCCAGCGGGAAGCTCCGGTCGCCGGCGGGGCAGTCGACGAAGACCCTGTCGTCTTCGATCCGGACCTGACCGTAATAGGAAGCGCCGCTCCTGAGCATCAGCCTTGCCGGACCCTGCGGGACCATCACCGATGTGCTGTCCGCGAGGAGCAGCCTGCCGCCGGAAAGCTCCAGCACCTTGCCTGCGACCACGTTCCCGTCACTGGTGAAGTACTTGTCGAGAGGCTTCCTGCAGCCGGCCGCGAGTAGCGTGAGCATCGACACCAGGAGCACGGAGACGGACAGGATCGTCGGCGCCCCCCGGCTGCGGTCCCCGCGACAGGCCTCTCCCGGCAGTCCCCATCCCTCCATCATGCGATCACCTCTTGCCTTCCCGGGTATCGAAGAAGAGCGGCACCAGCTGATCCATGGACTCGACCAGATGGAAGCTCATCTCCTTCCTGAAAGTGTCCGGTATCTCCTCGATGTCCTTCTCGTTGCCAGCGGGCAGGACCACGCGCCTGATCCCGGATGCCCTTGCGCCGAGCACCTTCTCCTTTATGCCCCCGACAGGAAGCACCCTGCCCTGGAGGGTGACCTCTCCGGTGACGGCCACATCCTGTCTCGCGGGCCTTCCGGAAAGCGCCGAGAGCATCGAGACCGCCATCGCAGCCCCGGCAGAGGGTCCGTCCTTGGGCGTGGCTCCCGCCGGAACATGAACGTGGAGGTCCGTCTTCTGAAAGTCAACATCACGCACGAAGCCCTGGCCCCCGGAGGACGACCTTACCCATGTCAGGGCCGCCATGGCCGACTCCCTCATGATGTCTCCCAGTTGTCCGGTCAGAACCAGCTTGCCGGATCCGGGGAACGCGCTGGTTTCCACGAAGAGGATCTCGCCGCCTGAAGGCGTCCAGGCAAGGCCGGTGGCCACACCCGTCCTGGGCTCTCCGGTCGCTGCCTCGCGTGTGTACTTCCTGGCGCCCAGATAGTCCGCGACCCGCTTCGAGCTGACGACGGCGAGGCCGCTCTTCCCGCCCGCTATCCTGCGGGCCGTTCTCCCGCCCGCTATCCTGCGGGCCGTTCTCCCGCCCGCTATCCTGCGGGCCGTCTTCCCGCCCGCTATCCTGCGAGCCGTTTTTCTGCAGATCTTCCCGATCTGCCTCTCCAGCTCCCTGACCCCGGCTTCCCTGGTGTAGCGGGAGATGATCTCCCTGAGACCGGACTCCACGAACCTCAGGCTCGCCCCGGAAAGCCCCGCGTTCGTTACCTGTTTTGGCACCAGGTACTTGCGTGCAATCTCTATCTTCTCTTCCTCCGTGTATCCCGGAATGCGGATTATCTCCATCCTGTCCCTGAGAGGATCCGGAATGGTGTCGAGCTGGTTGGCTGTGGTGATGAACTTGACCCTGGAGAGGTCGAACGGGACGTTCAGGTAGTTGTCTCTGAAGGTCGAGTTCTGCTCCGGGTCGAGCACCTCCAGAAGAGCCGACGTCGGGTCCCCCCTGAAGTCCTTGCCGATCTTGTCGACCTCGTCCAGCATGAACACGGGGTTGTTGCTGCCGGCCTCCCTGATGCCCTGGATGATCCTGCCCGGCATCGCCCCGACGTAGGTTCGCCTGTGTCCACGTATCTCGGCCTCGTCGTGCATGCCGCCCAGAGATAGCCTCACGAAGCGCCTGTCGAGCGCCCTGGCGATGCTGCGGCCCATCGATGTCTTGCCCACGCCCGGGGGCCCGACGAAGCAGAGTATGGGGGTCTTCGTGTCCCGGTTGAGGATCTTCACGGCAAGGTACTCGATGATACGTTCCTTCACGTCCTCGAGGTCGTAGTGATCGTGGTCGAGGATCCTCTGCCCTCTCTCCAGATCGAGGCGATCCTCCGTCCCGTCGAGCCAGGGGAGCTGCAGAATCCATTCTATATAGGTCCTGCTGACCGCAACCTCGGCCATGCCCTGAGGCATCTTCGAAAGCCTCTCGAGCTCCTCCTCGGCAGCCTTCCTGGGCTCGGGCGGAAGCCGCTTCTGCTCCAGCCTGGCCCGGAGCTCCGCGGCTTCGGGGTTCTCACCCTCACCTACACCGAGCTCCTTCTGGATGGCCTTCATCTGCTCCTTGAGGTAGTACTCCTTCTGGTCTTTCTCGATCTCCGTCCGGACCTGTCCCTGGATCTCGTTCCTCAGCTTGAGTATACGGACCTCCCTCGCCATGACGCGGGACAGGATGCTGAGCCTGGCTACGATCGAGTCTTCCTCCAGTATCGCCTGCTTGTCGGAGGTTCCGGCCTCTATGCCGCTGGCGGCGAGGTATCCCAGCCTCTCTGCATCGTAGATGAAGTTGAGTAGCTGAACCTCGTCGGGTATTCCGGGCGAGAGCTCTATTATCTGCCTGAGCTGGGTCTCGATGTTCTTGCGCCAGGCCTCGAGCTCCAGGTCGCTCTCCGGCCAGACGGTGTCCAGTTGCTCGATCGCGCCCCTCATGTAGGGCTGCAGCCCGGTGATCTTCGTTATCCTGAACCTGGCAAGACCCTTGGCGGATATCCGGACAACGTCCCCGGGAAACCTGTAGAGCTTCGCTATTCCCGCAGCCGTTCCGACGGAGTAGAGATCAGCCGGGTCCCCGAGATCGGCCGATTGCCCTTTCCTGCCCACCAGCCCGATAATCCTGTCGTGCGCTACCGCCTCGTCTATCAGGCGGACCTGGGCGGTCTCGGTAGCGGTGAGCGGGATCAGGGCAAAGGGAAACGCGACCCCGTCGGCCAGAGGCAGGATGGGAATCTCGCCCGGGAGGACTATCGAGGGCTCGTGACCAGCGCTCATCGACCCTCTCCCCGGTCGATGGCGGGAGAAGCTCCCCGACAACACCGCATCGACCCTCCCCGGTCGATGGCGGGAGAAGCT
>JAFGKQ010000250.1 GCA_016928495.1 Candidatus Fermentibacterales bacterium | reverse complement strand
CGCGAGAAGCTCGAGGAGGCTCGCAGACATCACGAAAGGGAGCTCGACAGGGCGAGGAAGAGAAAGGATATCCTGTCTCGGCGCGCGGTCGAGCTCAGGCAGGAGCTGGAGTCCCTCGAGCGGAAGAGGGAGGCCCTGGCGTCCGAGATCAACATCAGGTTCCTCAGGAAGTACGAGCAGCTCAGGGCATCGGGGAAGGCGGAAGCCGTCGTTGGCCTGTCCAACGGGAACTGCGGCGGCTGCCTCACCGTTGTGCCTCCTCAGAACGCGCTCGAGATACGACAGGGCATCCTCTATCACTGCCCCATCTGCGGGCGCTTCATCGTCTGGTCGGAGGACAGCTCCCTGGCCAGGAAGAGTTGACAGGACACGCCCTGCGTTCCGAGATAATGAGTGTCTGAGCGAGATACATCCAGACAGTCTCTGTCCATGTTCCGCGAGAAGGTCGGGCGGGCGGTCGCCCCGCGCGAGCGGGGAGGAAAGTCCGGGCACCGCAGGGCAGGGCGCCGGGTAACGCCCGGACCGGGTAACCGGGGGATCGTGCCACAGAAACGACACCGCCTGCCGGCTCGTCCGGCAGGCAAGGGTGAAATGGTGGGGTAAGAGCCCACCGGTCCGGGGGTAACTCCGGACGCACGGCAAACCCCGCCCGGTGCAAGACCGAATAGGAGGTCGCCTGCCGAGGCAGGCAGGAGCTGCCCGCTCCCATGGCCTCAGGGTGGGTCGCTACAGGCTCCGGGCGACCGGAGTCGCAGATGGATGACCGCCGGATGGGGGGCCTCGCGCCTCCCGCCACAGAACCCGGCTTACGGCCCGACCTTCTCGCACGTCTCCGGAGGTTCCGTTGAGAGAATGCATATGGCATCCCAGGCCTGTCCCCAGACCGGAGGTCGAGGAGCCGCCTCCGGGCTACGCCGATCTTCCCGCCAGCCTGGCTCTGCTTCTTGCGAGAAGGGGCCTCGAGGCCGAGGCGCTGGCCGGCTTCCTGGATCCGACTGCATGCCCGGGATCGAGCTGGAGGGAGCTGGGCTCCGCCGATAGGGCAGCAGCCAGGATCGCTCTGGCCGTCGAGCGAGGGGAGAGGATCCTGGTTCATGGCGACTTCGACGCTGACGGGATGACGGCTACGGCACTCGTCTGCCGGCTGCTGGACCACCTGGGGGCCGACTCGTGCTACTTCATACCGGACAGGATCGAGTCGGGCTACGGCCTGGGCGAGGAGGGAGTGCGCGCAGCCGTGGACGGAGGCTGCGGCATGCTCCTCACGGTGGACTGCGGGACGAGCGCCCTGCAAGCCTCGGATGCCCTCGCCGGAGCCGGAGTGGACCTGGTGGTCTGCGACCATCACGAGAGCTCGGGAGACCTCCCTGTTTCCGTCGCCGTGGTCAACCCCGTGCTGGATGGCGCGGGATCACCCTTCTCGGTTCTCGCGGGAGTCGGCGTCGCCTTCAAGCTGGCCGAGGCCCTCGTGGAGATCACGGGCTGCGATTCCTCGATCCTCGACAGGCTCATGGAGCTGGTGGCGATAGGCACCATCTGCGACGTGGTCCCGCTCACCGGGGAGAACAGGACTCTCGTGGCAAGGGGGCTTCAGATGCTGAGGACCAGGCCCGGCACCGGACTGCAGAGCCTGGCCCGCATCGCTGGCATAGACCTCGGCAGCATCGGCGGCTCGGACATAGCCTTCGGGCTCGGCCCCAGGCTGAACGCCTGTGGAAGAGTGGGTGACGCCGACTGGGGAGTGGAGCTGCTCCTCACCGACGACGAGAGCAGGGCATCCGAGCTCTCGAGCCTGATCGACAGGAACAACCAGTTGAGGAAGGACCTGGACCGGCTGGTGCATTCCGAGGCCTCTCGCCTCGCTGCCGATCAGGCCGATCGGAAGACCCTGGTGCTCTGCTCCGACAGATGGCATCAGGGCGTGTTGGGCATTGCCGCGTCCCGGCTGGCGCGCGAGTACGGCAGGCCGGCCGTTCTGATAAGCCTGGAGAGCGAACCAGCGAAGGGATCCGCGCGCAGCATCGAGGGCTTCGAAGTGCACTCCGCCCTGTCCGCGGTCTCCGATCTCCTGGAGACGTTCGGCGGTCACCCCCAGGCAGCCGGTCTGTCGATACGCAGGGACAACATTCCCGCCTTCTCGGAGAGGTTCGAGCTCTACGCCGCCGAGGCCATCGGTGATGAGCCTCTTCATCCCATCCTCTACTACGACGGGGCCCTGGCCGGTCCGGACTACACCCTGGACACCGTCAGGCAGCTTGGCCGGCTCGAGCCGTTCGGAGAGGGCAACCGCGAGCCCGTCTGGATCGCTTGCGCGGCGAAGGTGCTCGATGTCGGGACCATGGGGAGCGGCAGGCACCTTCGAGCGAGGTTCTCCGTGGACGGACGCAGGGTCGATGCGGTTGGGTTCGGGATGGGCGACAGGGCAGGCGATCTCCGGGGCCTCGTGGACATAGCCTTCGTTCTCTCGGAGAACAGGTACGGAGGCAATCCCAGTCTGCAGCTCATACTCAGGGACTTCCGCGATCCCGGTGCCGTCGAGGCGTCCCGCGAACGCGCATGAGTGATCCGGGGTCTCCGGAGCGCCAGGCTCGGCCCGGGCGGGTCCGGCTGCGCTGGGACGACCGGATGGCGCTCGCGTCATTCGCTCTGCCCGGAACCGGCTTCGCCCTGCGCGTCGCCGGCAGGAATGCCACGGAGCCCGCCCTGCCGGACGATCCTCCGATCACGCTTCTCCGGCAGGTTCACGGTTGCGAGGTGCTGATGGACCCGCAGGGGGGAGAGACCGGGGACGGGATGGTCCTTACCGATCTCTCGAGAAGGCCCGGCGTCACGGTGGCCGATTGCCTGCCAGTGCTCGCAGTGACCGACTCCGCAATGGGTGTCGCCCATGCGGGCTGGAGAGGTCTCGCGGCGGGCGTCGTGCGGAACCTGGTGTCGCGGCTGCCGGGCACTCCGCTTGCAGTGGCCCTGGGGCCCTGCATCTGCGCTTCCTGCTACACGGTCGGGACCGAGGTGCTCGATGCCCTCGGGATCCGGCCCGACTCGCCAGGGGCCGGCCGGCTGGACCTGAGGGAATGCGCCAGGCATCGTCTCCTGCTCGCAGGAGTCGGAAGGGAGATCATCTTCGACTTCCGGGACTGCACCATGTGCATGCCGCTCCTCTACCATTCCTACAGGCGGGACCGGGAACGGGCCGGACGGAATCTCGTCTGGCTGGAGAGGGTATAGCTTGATGAGGGGACGACCCGGGGCAATATTGTAGCCTCATCGTCCGATCCCCGCCTCTGGAACGGAGGCCGAGACGTTCATGACCGCGATCAGCGGAGCCCCGGCTAGATCGGAGAGCCCCGCTCCGCTTCCTGACCTGGGAGGAGCCCGGTTTGGCTAAGATCACCTGTTTCTTCGTGTGTGCGCTAATGCTAGGCTGTTCGACAGTGGCAGTCTCGGAGGACGGGGAAGCCTCGCGAGTCGGGGTCGTTCCCTTCGGCGGAAGCGACACGGGCTCCAGCTGGGTCAGCGACAAGCTCTTCTCCGCCCTGGAGGACCTGTTCGACGATGCCAGCGATTACGAGTTCATCTCGAAGGGGGACCTCGAGGACGCCTTCGAGAGCATCGGCTTCGATCCGGACGACTTCGAGTACGGAGTGCCTCCGGACATGGTGGTCAGCGCCGGCCAGGCGCTCGACGCCGATCTGATCGTCTACGGGTTCGTCAGCCCTGTCGGCGGCGACCAGTTCATGATAAGCTGGAACATCAGCGTCATCTCCTCCGGCAACACGGTGGTCCCGGACGCGGTCACGGTGCTCAAGAACACCAGCGCGGTGAACGAGGCTGCCTCGGGCATGATGCAGTCCATCGCCTCCGAGGTTGGTCAGAGGGCCCAGGACGCGCTCTACCTGGCCGAGTACTACGAGAGCGTCGCCAACTGGCCGATGGCGATCAGCTTCTACAGGCAGGCCATCGGGCTGGATCCGGGCCTGCTGGAGGCCCGGCTCTCGCTGGCGGACATCTACCTCAGCAGCGATGTCGACTCCGTCGGGAGGGCCGAAGAGATCTACCAGGCCATTCTCGCCGAGGACGCGACGAACTCCCAGGCGCTCGGCGGGACGGGCAGGGTCTGCCTTGCGAGGGAGGACTACGAGGGCGCGCTCTCCTGCTTCGAGAGCGCTGTCGAAGCCGATCCGGACAACGCTTCGGCCTACCTCTACATGGCGGAGGCCTACAGGGAGCTGGGCAGGCTGGAAGAGGCCGTTGGCAGCTTCGAGAGCGCCCTGGCGCAGAACCCGGGCAACCTGCAGGCCCGCTATGCCCTCGCCCTGCTCTACTTCGAGATGGAGAACTACGAGGCCGCCATACCTCACATCGAGCAGGTGCTCGAGTCCAGGCCTGACTTCACCAATCTCAGGCTCAAGCTGGTCGCCTCCTACGAGGCCGTCCGCCGCTACTCGGACGCTGCGGACAACGCGATCATCGTCCTCGAGTCAAGGCCCGACGACAGCGATCTGATCCTGTTCGTGGCCAGCATGGAGGCCAGGTCCGGCAGGACATCCGACGCGGTCAACAGGCTCGAGGGGCTGATATCCAGCACCGGCCTCAGGCAGGCGTACGTGCTCCTGGCCACCGTCTACAGGGACTCCGGACAGCGCGGCGCCATGCAGAACGTGTTCTCCCGCCTCAAGGACGCCTATCCCGGTGATCCCGTCGCCAACTACATGATGGGGGCCTTCTACTACCAGAGCGGCACAGAGCACGCCAGGGGCGGAGAGCTGGTCATGGAGAACGTGCCGGTGTGGGAGCAGGCCGTGTCCGAGTTGCAGGCGGCCATCTCCTACCTCTCGCAGGTCACCGGCTACAGGGCCGATGACGCCCAGAGGATGATCGCCGCCGCCACGAACTCGATCACGCTGGCCGAGGAGAAGATCGACAGAGTCCTGCGATACCAGAACTGACAGGGCTCCAGAGGCCGATTCAGGCATGTCTGCCCCGGGCCGGTGCGGTCCGGGGCAGAGGTGTCTATACTCCAGGAGCCGGATGCCACTCAGCCTCACCGGAAGAGAGGTCCTGAGGGAATGGAGAGCAGGTTCGCCTTCGTCGATTGCCTGACGCTTACCGTCAGGGGCGGCCGCGGTGGCAACGGCATTGTCAGCTTCAGGAGAGAGGCCTTCGTGCCGAAGGGAGGGCCGGACGGAGGTGACGGCGGCGATGGGGGTTCCGTGGCTCTTCTTGTCGACGCGCACCTGTCCACTCTGGCGGACCTGTCTCGAAGAAGGGTCTTCACCGCGCCCGCGGGCACCAGCGGCGGACCTTCGGGCATGACAGGCGCTCGCGGCCACGACCTCGTCATCAGGGTTCCGCAGGGCACGCAGGTCTACGATGAGGGGACCGGCGAGCTTCTCGCAGACCTGGCCTCCGACGGCGCCTCGCTGGTGGTGGCCAGGGGCGGTGAGGCCGGGAGGGGGAACGCCGCCTTCGCGACGCCGACCAGACGAGCGCCCAGGTTCGCCACCAGGGGAGGGGCCGGCGAGGAGCGCCGTCTTCGATTGGAGCTCAAGCTGATCGCCTCCGTGGGGCTGCTCGGGCTGCCCAACGCCGGCAAGTCGAGTCTGCTGCGAGCGGTGACCTCGTCGCGCGCGAGGGTCGGTGCCTACCCCTTCACCACCCTTCATCCCGGCCTTGGAGTGGTCGAGACGTCCCCCGGAAGGAGCTTCGTGATCGCTGATCTCCCCGGCCTGATCGAGGGCGCCAGCGCGGGCGCCGGACTGGGGCTCGGTTTCCTCAGGCACGCGGAGAGGACGAGAGTGCTCGCCATGCTCGTCGCCCCCGATCTGCAGGAATCCCCCGCCAGGCAGCTCGAGCTCCTCGAGG
>JAFGKQ010000249.1 GCA_016928495.1 Candidatus Fermentibacterales bacterium | reverse complement strand
GAGCTGCTGCTCAGGGGCGAGGTCCTCGTCTGCAGGGGATTGCTGGAGGGCAGCGTAGTGCTTCGATGCGCGAGATGCCTGGACCACTACGGCGCGCGTGTGAGCGAGAGCTTCACGCGCTCCTTCACCTGGGGGCCCAGAGCGGACGAGGACGACTACGAGACGCAGTCCGTGCTCTCCAGGTGCTCGACGGTGAGCATACTTGACGGAGTACGCGAAGCCATAATACTTTCCGTGCCTCGAATGCCCCTCTGCAGTCCCGACTGCAGAGGCCTCTGTCCCGCGTGCGGAGCCAACCTCAACAGAGAGAGCTGCGCGCATTCGAAGAACGGCGGGAGCGCGGCCGCAAGGAACTAGAGGATCCTCGAGCCCGGATCGGGCCACACGGGGCCGGGGGCATACATCGGCTCAGAGAGAAAGAGAGAAGCATGCCGGTACCCAAGAGACGGCACTCCAGGACCAGGCGCGACAAGCGCAGGGCGACCTGGACACTGGAAGCGAAGGATGTCAGCCCCTGCCCTCAGTGCGGAGAGCCCAGGCTGCCGCATCGCGTGTGCAGACACTGCGGCTTCTACGCCGACCGCCAGGTCATAGAGCCAGAGGAATCGTCCTAGCAGCGCCCGGGATCAGTTGAACGTCCGGAGGGAGAAGCTCTGCATGACCCGTATCGGGCTTCCCTGCATTCTGGGTGCGGCCTGCCATGGCGTCTGAGCTCACGGTCGCCCTGGACGCGATGGGCGGGGACCGCGGCCCTGAGGTCGTGGTCAGAGGCGCCATCAGGTTCCTGGTGGAGTCCCCGGACGACGTGTCCGGTGGAGTCTCACTTATCCTGGTGGGAGATAAGGATATACTCTCTGGCCTGCTGGCCGCTGGACGGGGAGCGCGGCTCCCGATAACGATCCGGCATTCCTCGCAGACGATAACGATGGCCGACCATCCGGCCGAGGCTCTGAAGAGCAAGCCCGACAGCTCTATCGCGAGAACCGTGGAGCTTCTTCGCTCCGGGGAGGCCCAGGCGGCGATCAGCCCCGGCAACACCGGAGCCTTCATGGCAGCGTGCCTGTTCGCTCTCGGCAGGATAGAGGGCGTTCACAGGCCCGCGATAGCTGCTACCTTCCCGACCCAGGGCAACCCGACGGTGGTGCTGGATGTGGGTGCGAACATCGGCTGCAGGGCGGAGCATCTCTATCAGTTCGCCCACATGGGCAGCGCCTACTCGAGTGGCGTGTTCGGCATAGACTCGCCGCGAGTTGCGCTCATGAACGTAGGCGTAGAGAGGACCAAGGGCAGCAGCGAGTCACAGGAGGCCTACGAGCTTCTCAGCCGGACCGGCCTGAACTTCACGGGCAACGTGGAGGGGGACGGCATCCTGAAGGGAGAAGCGGACGTAGTCGTCTGCGACGGCTTCATCGGCAACATCATACTGAAGTTCACCGAGTCCATCGCGGACCTGATCGGCGGCTCCCTCTACCTGGAGATGAAGAGGCACTGGTTCTCCAGAGCCGGGTGTCTGCTGATGAGGCCTGCTTTCAACAGGCTATGGAGGCTGCTCGACTCAGCGGAGTACGGAGGCGCTCCTCTCCTCGGCCTGCAGGGTGTCTCCATCGTCGCCCACGGGAGCTCGAGCTCGAAAGCCATCAAGAACGCCGTCGCTGCGGCCTGCGACTTCCACAGGAGCGGCGTTAACGATCGCATAGAGACCGAGCTCAGAGCCAACGCGCCTCAGGGAGGGTGAGTGTGAAAAAGGCCTACATCGTCGGCACCGGACACTCCGTACCGGAGAAGATCCTCACCAACAAGGACCTCGAGAGCATGGTCGATACCTCTGACGAGTGGATCATTACCAGGACCGGCATAAAGGAGAGACACGTCTCGACACCCGGGGAGGCCTCGTCCGACTTCGCGCTGGAGGCCTGTAGATCCGCCATGGAGGCTGCGGGCTGGGCTCCCGGGGATGTGGACTGCGTGCTGGTCGGGACCATCACTCCCGACTACCCGTGCCCTGCGACCGCCTGCATCCTCGCGAGCAGGCTCGGCCTCGAGAACGTCCCGGCCTACGACTTCGCCGCCGGGTGCTCGGGGTTCCTCTATGGCCTGATACAGGCCAAGGCCTTCATCGAGAGCGGGTTCTTCGAGCGCATCCTCGTGGTCGGCGTCGAGATGCTCACCAAGATCACGAACTGGACCGATCGCAACACCTGCGTCCTCTTCGGTGACGGAGCCGGAGCCGCTGCGGTTTCCAGCACGGGCCCCGGAGGGGAGCTCGGCGGCTGGCACTGGGGGGCCGACGGCAGCCTCGGCGATCTTCTGTTGATGAGGGCCGGCGGGTCGAGGATGCCGGCATCCGAGGAGTCCGTCAGGCAGAACCTGCACACCATCTACATGGAGGGCCGGGAGGTCTTCAGGTACGCGGTGAGGGCCATGAGGGACTCCTGCCTCAAGGCACTCGAGAAGGACGGCACGCCGAAGTCCGAAGTAGACCTGCTGATATCTCATCAGGCCAACACCAGGATCATAGACGCTACGGCGAGAGCGCTGGAGCTGCGCCCGGAACAGGTCTTCGTCAACATCCACAAGTACGGCAACACCTCCGCAGCCTCGATCCCGATAGCGTTGGACGAAGCCGTCAGGGAGGGTCTGGTGGTCCCTCCGAAGAACATCGTTCTCGCGGCCTTCGGCGCCGGCCTGACCTGGGCCGGGATCCTGATCAAGTGGAGAGAGTGAGTCGCGCGCCGTGGTGATGGGAGGGAACCTGGCATGAACGACTCGAGGGTCGCAGTGGTAACGGGCTCGGCGAGGGGCATAGGGCTCGCGGTCTCCAGGAGGCTGCTTCAGGATGGCTGGGTGGTCGCGGGATGCGATCTGCTCGAAGCGGAGCTCGAGGAGCGCGCCTCCGAGCTCGGTCAGGACTTCCACCCCTACGCAGTGGACGTAGGCGATCCTGACTCCGTTTCCGGAGCCTGCGAGGCGATCGAGGCGGAACTGGGTGTTCCGACCGGTCTGGTCAACAACGCCGGCATAACGAGGGACGGGCTCCTCGTACGAATGGACCCCGCGGACTGGGAGGCGGTCCTTCGCGTCAACCTGACGGGCTCTTTTCTCATGACCAGGGCCCTTGCCCGGGGCATGATGCGGGCCAGGTCCGGATCGATCGTGTACGTTTCCTCGGTAGTGGCGCTGACGGGAAGTGCCGGACAGGCGAACTACTCCTCCAGCAAGGCCGGGCTCCTGGGTCTCACGAGGACTCTGGCCAGGGAGCTGGGATCCAGGAACATCAGGGTGAACGCGATCGCGCCCGGGTTCATCGAAACGGACATGACGAAGGACCTCCCTGAGGAGGTCAGAGCCGGCTACGCGGCGAGGATAGCCCTGGGCAGGATGGGGCAGCCCGGGGACGCAGCCGCACTGGTGGCCTTTCTGTTGAGTGACGGTGCCTGTTATATCAGCGGCGCTGTCATCCCTCTGGATGGCGGCCTAACAACCTGATCGGAAAGGGGCGAAGCGTATGTCCATCGACGACCGTGTTCGCGACATCATCGTCGAGAAGCTCGGTGTCAGACCCGAAGAAGTGGTTCCGGAAGCCGACTTCCAGACGGACCTCGGTGCGGACTCGCTCGACATCGTCGAGCTGCTGATGGCCTTCGAGGACAACTTCGGGATGAAGATCCCTGACGACGAGGCTTCCAAGCTCACCACCGTCGGCCTTGTCGTCGGGTACCTCACGGAGAAGGGCAAGGAGTAGCAGGGCTCCACGAGCTCATGCTCCATCCGCTCGAGGACCCGGCTCTCCAGGATTGTCCCATGGGGGCCGGCCGCGATCGGCGAGGAGTGCCCCGGCATGACGCAGAAACCGCATAGCACTCGTTCATCGAGGCAGAGCGAAGGATGGATCCCGTGAACGGACAGCGCGTCGTCATCACTGGAATGGGTTTGATAAGCTGCATCGGGAAGGACACGCGCGAGAACTGGCAGAACGCCATCGACGGGAAGAGCGGCATCCGTCGGATCACCCTGATCGACCCGGAGCCATTCACGAGCCAGGTGGCCGGCGAGGTCCGGGGTTTCGACCCCGAGGCCGTCCTGGACCGGAGGATCGTCAAGAGGGCTGATCGCTACACCCAGTTCGCACTGGTGGCATCGAGGGCGGCTTGGAACCATGCGGGGCTCTCCGATAGCCGGACGGACCCTGACAGGCTCGGGGTGATAATCGGCACCGGGATCGGCGGCATCGGGACGCTGGAAGAGGAGCACGTGAAGGCCCTCGAACGCGGCGTGGACCGCATCAGCCCCTTCTTCTGCCCCATGATGATAGGCAACATGGCCAGCGGAATGGTGGCGATCGACCTCGGCGCCAAGGGCATCAACTTCGCGACCATGACGGCATGCGCCACCAGCGGCCATGCCATTGCCGCCTCGTACGACGCCATCAAGCTGGGCAGGGCGGACGTGATCATGGCCGGGGGATCGGAAGCGCCGATAACCGTAATGGGCCTTGGCGGCTTCTGCGCCCTGAAGGCCGTCTCGACCCGCAACGACGATCCGCCAACCGCCTCCAGGCCCTTCGACAGAGGCAGGGACGGTTTCGTCATGGCGGAAGGCGCGGCCGTGGTTGTTCTCGAGGAGTACGAGCACGCCAGGAAGAGAGGCGCCGAGATCCTCGCGGAGCTCATCGGCATAGGCATGACCTGCGACGCCTACCACATGACGGCGCCGCCCGAGGGCGGAGAGGGTGCTGCCAGATCCATGAGCCTCGCCATGAGGGAGGCCGGTCTGGCACCCGAGGATGTCGCCTACCTGAATGCCCATGGGACCTCTACGGAGCTCAACGACATATACGAGACCCAGGCCATCAAGACCGCGTTCGGGGAGGACGTTGCCAGGAAGAAGCTCCTCGTCTCCTCCACGAAGTCCGTGACCGGGCACATGCTCGGCGCCGCGGGGGCCATGGAGCTGGCCCTGACCGTCCTCGCGATGAGGGAATCGGTGATACCGCCCACCGCTACGCTCGAGGTGCCGGGTGAAGGCTGCGATCTGGACTACGTTCCAAGAGAGGCCAGGAAGGCCGACATCCGGTACGCGCTGACCAACTCCTTCGGATTCGGAGGCCATAACGTCACGCTGGCGATTGGAAGAGTCTGACCCGGGAGAGAGTCGAAGGGACGATGCCAGGGGTCATCTCCGGGGGCTCGCTTCGCGCAACGGCCTGGAGGAGCGCCTTGGATACCGTTTCAGGGACCCGGATCTGCTGGAGAGGGCACTGACTCATCCGTCTGCGCTGCATGGCGCCGATGGAACCGCGCTGTCCTCTCTCAGTTACGAGAGGCTCGAGTTCCTCGGCGATGCGGTCATCGAGCTGGTCGTGAGAGAGGCGTTGCTGAGGGAGCATCCGGAGGAGGACGAGGGCAGGCTCAGCCGCCGTAAGGCTGACATCGTGAGCAGCGCGAATCTCCAGAGAAGGGCGATCGGATCGGGTCTCTCAGCGTTCATAGAGACCGGGCCGTCGCTGGCTCTGGGCGAGGATCCCTCCCAGGGGGGCTCTGTGCTTGCCGATGTTCTGGAGGCCCTCGCCGGAGCCGTGTACCTCGATGGCGGGCTGGAATCCGCGCGGGAGGTCATAGAGGAGAAGATCCTGGAGCCGGCAAGGCTGGCCAGGGAGATCTCCCCCGACTCCGATCCCAAGTCCAGGCTGCAGGAGCTCTGCGTCGCCAACTACGGCATGCTGCCGAGGTACTCCATAGTCTCCAGGGAGGGCCCGGACCACCAGCCCAGCTACTCCGCCGTCGTGTTCCTGTCGGACCGGCCCCTTGGCCAGGGGGTCGGAAGAACGAAGAGGCAGGCGCACCAGGAGGCGGCCCGTTGCGCCCTCGAAAGACTCGAAACGGAGGACTAGACTTGGACTACTACCTTTCGGAGGAGCTTCGCGAGATCAGGGACCTCTGCGCGCAGATCGCCGACGAGGTGGTGAGGCCGGCGCGGGAAGATCTCGACAGGGAGAACAGGTTCCCGACCGAGATCATGAGGGTCTTCGCCGAGAGCGACCTGTTCAGGATCTACATTCCGGAAGAGCATGACGGGCTCGGGCTCGGGGTCCTTGCGCTGTGCGTAGCCACGGAGGAGATCAGCAAGGTCTGTGGAGGGGTTGCCGTCTGCTACGCGGCCAATGCCCTGGGAGCGATGCCTATACTCCTCTCCGGCAACGAGGAGCAGAAGAAGAGGTATCTCCCCCTTCTCGCCAGTGGGGAGAAACTGGCCGCGTTCGGGCTGACCGAGCCGGACGCCGGAAGCGACGCCGGAGCCATCAAGACCATGGCGATCCGGGACGAGAAGGACGGCAGCTACGTCCTCAACGGGACCAAGCAGTGGATCACCAACGGTGGCGAGGCCGGGATCTACACCGTGATCGCCGTGACGGATCCGTCCCGGGGCACCAGGGGCGCGAGCGCCTTCATCGTGGAGGACGGCACCCCCGGCTTCAGCTACGGCAAGAAGGAAGACAAGATGGGCATCCGGGCCTCCGCGACCAGGGAGCTCGTCTTCGAGGATTGCAGGGTCCCCGCGGAGAACCTGATCGGCAAGGAGGGCATGGGCTTCATAATCGCGATGAAGACGCTGGACCACTCCAGGCCGGGGGTGGCTGCGCAGGCAGTCGGCATCGCGCAGGGAGCGCTGGACGAGGCGTTGCGCTACGCTTCACAGAGGAAGCAGTTCGGTCAGAGGATAGACTCGTTCCAGGGAATTCAGTTCATGCTCGCCGACATGGCTACCCAGGTAGAGGCAGCGCGCGCCCTTGCCTACTCGGCGGCCAGGATGATCGATGCCGGGGCCCGCAGGTTCGAGAAGGAGTCCGCCATGGCGAAGGTCTTCGCCAGCGACGTGGCAATGAGGGTGACCACGGATGCGGTGCAGATCCTGGGCGGCTACGGCTACATGCGCGAGTACCCCGTCGAGAAGATGATGCGGGATGCCAAGATCACTCAGATCTACGAGGGAACCAACCAGATCCAGAGAAGCGTGATAGCGACCGCCCTCATCCGGGAAACCGCTGCCCGGGGAAGGTAGCCTGCCCGCCGTGCGCATCGTGGTCGCGATGAAGCAGGTTCCTGACACCACCGACGTCAGGATAGACGAAGAGAGAGGGACCCTCGTCAGGGAAGGGGTCCCCGCCATCATGAATCCTTTCGACGCCTACGCTCTCGAGGAGGGCCTGAGGTGGCGCGACGCCCTGGGGTGGCCAGTGATCGCTCTCACCATGGGGCCCCCGCAGGCCATGGAGATGCTCAGGGAAGCGGTCTCGATCGGGGCCGACGAGGCTCTGCTGCTCTCGGACAGGGCTTTCGCCGGCGCGGACACCTGGGCCACGGCGCACACCATAGCCAGTGCCGTAGAGAAGCTCGGCGACGTCGCCATGGTCCTGACGGGCAAGCAGGCGATAGACGGTGACACTGCTCAGACCGGGCCGGGGATAGCCGCCGCGCTGGACTGGCCACAGCTCACTTTCGTGGGCCGCGTGAGTGAGGTCGCCGGGGATCACGTAACCGTCGAGAGATACGTCGAGGGGGGATGCGAGGTCCTGCGCTGTCCGCTTCCGGCCCTTCTCACGATCCTCAAGGATGCCAACGTCCCGCGGATGCCCTCCATACGCGGCAAGATGAAGGCCAGGAAGATGGAGATCCCCGTCTGGGGCCTCGAGGAGCTGGGGCTCGAGGAGGGCGAGGTGGGTCTGGAAGGCTCGCCAACACGGGTGGTGAGGATCAGGACGCCCGAGATGCGTGGCGGTGGAGAGATCCACGAGGGCGAACCCGAGGAGCTGGCGCGACTGCTTGCGGATCGTCTGCTCGGAGAGCGGGAGCCCTCCTGATGGCGCGGATAGAGATCAGGGAAGAGACCTGCACGGGATGCGGCGCCTGCGTTCCAGCATGCCCCTTCGGAGCCATCTCCGTCAGCAGCTCGTCCGGCCTGGCGATCATCGATCCTGATCGCTGCAACCTGTGCGGCGCATGCGAGGAATCGTGCCCCTTCGAGGCGATCATCATCAGGAAGGGTTCCGGACAGGGCACTCCCGACAGCGGCAGCTATCGTGGAATACTGGTGGTCGGCGAGCAGCGTGAGGGAGTGGTGGATCACAGCACGCTGGAGCTGCTGGGCGCCGCCCGGAGGCTCTCGGAAGCTGACGGGTCCGTCGTCTCTGTTCTCCTCATGACGGCGCAGCCGGGGGAGTGGCCATCCAGGCTCATAGCCGGCGGGGCGGACGTGGTCCTTCTTGCGGAGCACCCCTGCTTCTCCCACTACCTGACCGAGCCGTGCGCTCGCCTGCTCGAGAAGGTCATACTGACGACGAAGCCGGCGGTCGTGCTCGCGGCGGCCACCACCACGGGAAGGGACCTCATGCCGCGTGTGGCGGCGAGGATCGACACCGGCCTCACGGCGGACTGCACCGCTCTCGAGATCGACGGGGAGAGCGGCCTCCTGCTCCAGACCAGGCCGGCCTTCGGTGGCAACATCATGGCGACCATCCTCTGCGAGCGGACCAGGCCCCAGATGGCGACCGTCCGGCCGAGGGTGATGAAGGCACTGGAACCGGAGCCCGGCAGGGAGGGCAGGGTCGAGAAGCTGGAGCTCGAGCCGGGCGATCCGGTCTCCAGGGTCGAGCTGCTGGACTTCACGCCTCTCGAAGAGGGCGCGATCGACATCACCGAATCCGAGACGATCGTGTCCGGAGGCAGGGGCATGAAGTCGCCCGAGAGCTTCCCGATGCTCCAGGAGCTGGCGGACCTGCTCGATGGCTCCGTCGGCGCGAGCAGAGCGGCCGTCGATGCGGGGTGGGTGCCCTACCCGCACCAGGTCGGGCAGACGGGCAAGACGGTCCAGCCCAGGACCTACGTGGCCTGCGGCATTTCCGGAGCGGTCCAGCACCTTGTCGGCATGCAGTCATCCGACAGGATATACGCCATAAACAGGGATCCCCGGGCGCCCATATTCCAGGTGTGCACGGAGGGATTCGTCGGGGACCTGTTCGAGATCCTCCCGGCTCTGGCGAGGGAGCTCCGGCGAAGAAGGGGAGAGGCGGGGAGCTGATTCCCGACCTCCCGAGCGCGGAGGGCTCGAGGATGGAGCTGGTCGGGTGCCTCCACGTTCATACCACGCATTCGGACGGAACCGCGGCCCCGTCGGAGGTCATAGGCCTTGCCTCTGCAGCCGGGCTGGACTTCCTGGGCATCAACGACCACATGAGCCTTGCGGCCAGGGACGAGATCGGCGCTGGGTGGCACGGCGGTCTCCTGGCGCTCACGGGCGCCGAGCTCAACGATGATAGCGGCGGGCTCAACCACCTGCTGGTCTACGGCATCGATGAGCTGCCCCCTGACGGCCTGGCGCCGGCGGACTACCCGTTGTGGGTGAGGGCGCGCGGCGGGCTCTCTATTGCCGCCCATCCCAGGGAGAAGGGCTCGAGGCTGCCGTTCCGCACCGATTCCACCAGAGCACTTCCCTGGACCGAGGAGCCCCGTCCGGGGCTGCTCGACGGGGTCGAGATCTGGAACTATATGTCGCAGTGGAAGGACGGGCTGTCCCCTCTTCGTCTTGTCCGCTCCCTGAGGAGCCCGGACCGGTCGGTAGTCGCCCCGGACGGTGAAACGGTAGGGTTCTGGCGCCGATGTCGGTGTGCCGGGATCGGCGGCGTAGATGCCCACTGCTTCCGTCCTGGGTTCGGGCTGAGGGTCTTCCCCTATCCGATGCTCTTCGACAGGATAAGGACCCATGTCCTGCTCGATCCCTCCATTCGCGGTCTGCAGGGCCGCAAGGCGGAACAGGCCCTGCTGGAAGCCATGCTGGGCCCGGAGGGGCTCACCTTCGTCAGCAACCGGCTTGCGGGCGATGCTAGAGGCTTCCGGGCATTCAGGCGCTCCGATGGCGGAGAGTGTGGCTCCCTGGAGCTTTGCCTGCCTCTGGACGCCGATGATTGTGTTCTCGATACCCCACAGGGCCGCAAACGGATGGGCAGCCTGCCGGCAGGCGGTCACCTTGTCGCGCTTCCCGGTCAGGAACGCTGCGGCGGGGTCGCGGTAGAGCTCTGGAGAGACGGGAGGCTATGGATATGGTGCGGACTGGCCTGATATCGGGAGCGGCTTTCCTGCTTCTCGCTCCGGGCAGCGCCGCCTCGGGGCCCGTGGACTCGGTGCTGGACTTCCTGGACGCAACCCGCCGGGCTGACGGCCAGGCAGTTGCCGACTTGCTCTGCGAGGATCTGCTGGCTCTCTTCGATTCTACTCTGGTGCTCCTGAGAACGGTTGCCTCAGAGGACGGAGTCCTCGCCAGGGAGCTCCTGGAGCGCTACGGTCTGGATGCGGAGCCTTGGGAGATATCCACCTGGGAGGTGCCCGATCTCATCGGGGTGGTGCTGGAGTCCCGGCCGGTCCTCGATCCGTCGGCGACCGCTGAAGTGGAGCGCGAGGTCATAAGCATGCAGGGCCGGAGAGCCTCGGTCACCCTCTCCTGGAGCCGAGGCCTTACCGCGAGCTTCGAGCTCGTCTGGGAGGACGGGACCTGGAAGCTCACGGGCACGAGCCTCATGAGCCGCTGGTTCTGACGGTCATCCATGACGCTGCGCAGAAGCGCGCCCCGATGTTGACATCGAGCGTCGTTTAAGGGATAATCCCCTGTTGCTCTCGAACCGGAACCAAGCTGGGAGGTTGTTGATGCGTAAGATAGTTGCAGGGTTTGCCATTATTGCCCTGTTCACTGCGTGCGGTGGGGGCGGTGGAGCCAGCGACCCCGAGGCAGCCGTCAAGGGCATGTTCGATGCCATGAAGAGCGGCGACCTCGACGCGATGGCTCAGTACATGCCGGCCGAGGCACGCGAGGAACTCGCGAACATGTCGGACGAGGACAAGGAGATGACCGAGGGCATGCTCTCGATGTTCTCCGCCGTCGAGTTCAACATCCTTGGTTCCGAGGTCGAGGGTGAGACGGCCGTCGTTACGGTCGAGATCGACTTCATGGGCCAGAAGCAGGAAGAAGAGATCGAGCTGATGCTCGAGGACGGCAAGTGGGTCGTGACCGAAGGCGGGATGTTCTAGCCTTCGAGCGATCACGTGATGACCTGAAGCGGGCCCGCCCCCGGGCCCGCTTCCTGTTTTCCGGTTCCTTCAGCGACCGGGCTGTGCCATCAGCCTCCCGGGGCGGACCTCTCGACCAGCAGCGCCACGAAGTGCTTCTCCTTCATCCCGCTTCTCACCGCCGGGTCGCTTATCACGGATAGCGCCTTCTCCAGGCGGACGCGGGCCAGTCGCAACTGCTCCTCGGCGGCCTGCCTGTCGCCCACGGCCTCCAGGAGCTGCGAGAACAGAAATCTCCTCTTGGTCTCCGTGTAGAAGGGCAGAGCCGCGCCCTCCCGCATCGCCGCGGAGAAGCAGTCCACGGCCTCCCGCTCCGCGCCGGACCCGGAGAGGTGCAGCAGCAGCCCCTTCAGGTAGAGCAGACCGCTCTCCTGGGCGATCCCGAAATCCTCGTTCCTGGCAGCTTCGAGCCGTCCGACCATCTCCCGGGCCTCGTCCAGCCTTCCGAGCAGAGCCAGCATCTCTCCCCTGCTGACGACGGCATCGAGCAGCATGTCCCTGCCGCCGAGCTCCTCGAACACCTTCATCGCCTCGCCGTAGTGCGACTCCGCCGAGGCCAGATCGCCCTCCTGCTCGAGCAGCTTGCCCAGGCCGAGCTTGCCGTAGCCCTCTCCGAGCCTGTTGTCTATCTCCCTGCTGGTTTCGAGGTACCTGTGGAAGTACTCCCTGGCCAGGTTCATCTGGCTCATGTGCGTGTACTGCTCGGCCAGGTTGTGGTAGACGATCGCCAGTCCCAGAGCGTCGCCGAGGCGAGACCAGATATCCTCGGCCTTGCGCAGGTTCTCGACCGCCCTCTCGTGCTCCCCCGAGACCGCGAGCGTCTCGCACATGTTGTTGAGCACGGTCGCCTCCCGGCTGATGTCTCCGTGTTGCCGGAACAGCTCGAGCGCCCGGTCGAAATACTCCAGAGCATTGGCTCCCGGATCGGCCCTGTGGGTGAAGTCCCCCATTCGCAGGTAGTAGGTGGCCATCACTCCGTTCTTCCTGGCCTCGTCGCAGCCCTCGCCAGCGCTCTCCGCAAGTCTGGCTACGTTCTCCAGCAGTGCCAGGCCCTCTGTGGTTCGGCCCTCGATGAAGTCCAGGAAGACCAGGCTGCAGAGAATCTCGGCCTTCTGAAGCGGGTCGGTGGCTATCTCCAGAGCCTGTTCCTGTGCCTTCCTGGCCTGCTCGTAGGCGCTCTGGAGGTAGTAGTGGTTGCCTATCCTCCCCAGGGTCCGCGCCTTCTCCTCCCCGGTCTCGGCCAGCTCCAGGGCCCTTCTCAGGTGGGACTCCGCGGACGCTCCCTCACCGGTCAGCGAATAGAGCTCACCGAGCTGGTCGAAGGCATAGTAGAGGTCCTCCCTGGAGACGTTGCTCCGCCCCTGGTCGTCCGCCAGCTCGAGGAACCTCTCGAGCCACGAGATCGCCTGCCTGTTGGCGTTGCGCCTCTGGGCGAGCCGCGCGGCCACGAGGGAGTAGACCCTGGCCTTGTCCCTCGAGAGGCTCCTGCAGTAGTGATGGGCGGCCTGGATCGCCACCTCCTGTCTCCCGGACAGGT
>JAFGKQ010000248.1 GCA_016928495.1 Candidatus Fermentibacterales bacterium | reverse complement strand
TCTTCTCGATGGCGAACTTCTTCTTCTGATCTGCCTGCTCTGACATGTCGCGCCTTTCCCGGAATGGGTTGCTCTCGGTGCGGCCGGCCAGGGGACTTCGTTGACCAGGCCGGGCAGGACACATAGAATAGGCCGAACCTGGAGGGTCAACAAGACATGACCGGCTCGTTCGAGCGTTGTTGCTGCGCCTGTGACAGGGAGGATATCCCGGCGGGCTAGCCATACGTCAGGTTCACGATCGTGACGCCAGGAGCCCGCCGGAAGGCGGGCTTTTCGCATGTCCCCCTTCCGGCGGCAACCGGAGAGAGGCAAGGCAATGAGAGTCGACAGACATCTCGATTCCAGCAGCAGAGGCCGATCATCGCCACCCAGCTCCAGACGGGGGCGCGTCACCCCTCCATCCCTCCGTACCTGTACCTGTAGCCGGGCCGTCCTGCGTGACGGCCGATCGGGAAAGGCAGGAAACGGACTGGAACCCACGCTACGATGGAGGAGAGACCATGGCGGTTCGATCACTGGAAGCAGAGCGGACGGTCTCGAGGGAGACACGTGAGAGAAGGCTCAGGCAGCTCACGGGGGTAGGCAACACACCTCTGCTCGAGCTCGAGCCCCCGGGCCTGCCGGAGGGCGTGAGGGTCTTCGGGAAGTACGAGGGCGCCAACCCCGGCGGGTCGATCAAGGACAGGGTCGCGCTGGAGATGATCCTCTCGGCGATGGCCGACCCCCGCTGGCATCGCGGCATGACGCTGCTCGAGGCCTCCTCGGGCAACACTGCCCTCTCGGTGGCCAGGATCGCGAGCCTGGCAGGGCTGCGGGCACGGCTCTACGTGCCGGAGTCCGCGGGCAGCTACCGGATAGCCCTGATGAGGATGTTCGAGGCCGAGCTGGTTCTCACGCCGGCCTCGGAGGGCACGGAGGGCGCTCAGAGGCGCGCGAGAGAGGAAGCCCTCTCGGACCCCGAAGGCACCTGGTTCCTGGAGCAGCACTCCAACCCCGCCAACCCGCTGACGCACGTCGGGTCCACCGGACCGGAGATCCTGGCGCAGCTGGGCGGCAGGACGGTGGGTGCCGTGGTTGCCGGCCTGGGAACCGGGGGGACCCTGCTGGGTGTGAGCGAGCACCTGAGGGCATCGAGCCCCTGCCTGATCGCGGTGCCCGTCGTGCCGGCACCCGGATCGACCATTCCGGGGCTGAGGCCCCCTGATCCGGCGTCCGCGCCGCTTCACTGGATGCTGGAGGGCCTTCACGACCCGGTCGAGGTCAGCCTCGAGGAGGCGATGGACTATGCCCGCTACCTGGAGACGGCCGAGGGCATACTCGCCGGGCCCTCGTCGGGCGCGGCGCTGGCCGCAGTGGTCAGGATCGCCCCTGAGGGCGGCAGCAACACCGCCATCGTGGCCATCCTTCCCGACCACGCCCGCAATTATGGGGACACATCACTTATCTCCCGGCGTGCTCCCCGAGGATGAGCGCCCAGTCCCGGCGGCAGTAGCCTGCCCGTCGCCTCCGTAGCTGCCTGTAACGGGCGGTTTGAACGCTCCGGTGTCTGCTCCGCGGAGATAGGTCATGTGTCCCCCTATCTCGGGGAGATAAGTGATGTGTCCCCTTATCTGTGGCGGAGGTAGCGGCGGAGGAAGAGGGTGCCCGCCAGCATGAAGAAGAAGGTGGACAGCATGAAGGGGGCGGTATAGCCGAACAGGTCCATCACGATGCTCCCGGCCACCGGGGCGACCATTCCACGCAGCGCGGTCAGCGTTATGTGGAGGCCCTGGTAGGTCGCCGCCTGCCCCTCGGGCGCGAAGTGGAGGCTGGACATGTTCCAGGACATGTTGATGCCGGCCATGCCTAGCGAGTAGATGCTGTATCCCGCGTAGAAGAAGACGATCCCGAGGGCCGGGATCCAGTTGCCCATGAAGATGGTGATGGGGTAGAGGCCCAGGACCAGGCAGGCCAGGCCGGTGAACCTGAAGGGGTGGAGCCTCTCGACCCTGATGCCCATGAAGGGGCCGAGGAGCAGCATGCCGATCTGGCCGATCACCCCCTTGGCCGTGGCGTACTGCTCGTAGGACAGCCTCAGCACGTCCTGCGCGAAGAACGGGATCGCCGGCAGGACTATCATGAAGCCTATGCCGTAGAGCATGAAGAAGCTCTCGAAGGCGGCGAACTCCTTGTCCCTCCTGAAGACCCGGAAGAGCGAGCGCAGGAAGCCATCGCCGTCTCTCTCCCTCCGGGGCCTGACCATCTCCATCCCTCCGGTGATCAGGCCTATGACCAGGGCCTGTCCCGCACCCGCCACGCCCTCCACCACGAACAGCACTCTGTAGAATCCGAAGTCCAGGTCGAGAAGAGAGCCCACGATCATCGCGGCAGGAAGGCTGAACAGGGTGAAGGCGCTCATTACCCAGCCGAAGAGCACGCCTCTCTGGCCCTCCCGGTAGCGTGCCCTTATGACTGCGTTCTGCGCCGGGATCACGACGCTGTTCGAGGAGAAGAACAGCAGCAGGAGCCCCAGCATCACGCTCGCGTCCGACGAGAACCACATGAGGGCGATGGGAAGGCGCAGAGGCACCCCCGCGAGGAGCACGGCCTTCGAGTAGCTGCCGCTGCGCTCGATCCAGTGGTTGATGAAGACCGACAGAACGTTGCTGACCGGCCAGATCATCACGAGGAACGTCACCTGCCAGACCGAGGCGTCGAGCCCCTTGGCGGCTATGTACTCGTGGTTGAGTATGACCCCCGAGGCAAGAGCGCCCATTGCGGCGGAGAGGAGGTGCAGGCCGAAGGTCCTCCTCTCCTGCCCGGGCTCGGGCTCGGGCAGGAAGCGCCTGGTCCTGCGGATCGGGGGAAGAAGCTGCTCGTACTGGGGCATGGGTCAGTGACTGGCCGCGGGCTGCCCAGGCAGGAAGGGCCGGGAAGCCTAGCGGACGATACCCCTTTCCCTGAGGGCTTCGATGATCTGCCTCGCGCACTCCTCGGGATCCTGCTTCTCCGTGTGGAGGTGTATCTCGGGGGCCAGGGGCTCCTCGTAGGGGGCCGAGATGCCGGTGAAGGAGGGTATCTCCCCGGCCCGGGCCTTTGCGTAGAGGCCCTTGGGGTCCCTCTGCTCTGCCACCTCGAGAGGCGCGTCCACGTAGACCTCGATGAAATCGTCCTGCTCCTGTATGGACCTGGCCAGGTCGCGGTCCTTCCTGTAGGGGCTTATGAAGGCCACGAAGTTGACGATGCCGATGCCGGTCAGGAGCCTGGCGACCTCGCCTATGCGCCTGATGTTCTCCTGCCTGTCCTCCGGGGAGAAGCCCAGGTCCCTGTTGAGGCCGTGCCTGATGTTGTCGCCATCCAGAACCGCGGTCAGGACCCCCGAGTCGTGCAGCATACACGAGGCGGTATCGGCTATGGTCGACTTGCCCGATCCGGAGAGCCCCGTCAGCCACACCGTGGCGCCCTTGTGGCCCAGCATCCGCTCCCTGTCCGAGCGCTCGATGCGATGGTAGTGCCAGGTCACGTCGCTCCGATCCTGTCTCTTCATCGTGTTCCCCGCGGGATGGTGTGAATGCTGCAGCAAGCGATAGCCCGAGCGAGGCAAACTTATAATAACTAGGCCGTCCGATCGCACGAGCCCAAACACCGGACCATGGGGGTCAGCCTTGCTCGAGAGCATCACCGATATCATAGCCCGCAACCTGGACAACTGCCTGGTCGAGACGGAAGGGCTGGGCCTTCCGGGCTTCAGGCGCGGCAAGGTCAGGGACACCTACGATCTGGGCGACGGCCGCATGGTGCTGGTCACCACGGACAGGCAGAGCGCCTTCGACAGGGTCCTCGCCGCAGTGCCCTTCAAGGGCCAGGTCCTCAACCAG
>JAFGKQ010000247.1 GCA_016928495.1 Candidatus Fermentibacterales bacterium | reverse complement strand
TAGATCGTGCTGGAGCAGACCACCGGCCAGTCGCTGTCCAGCTCGCCCGTCAGCGTGGACCAGGCGGTGCCTGCCCAGGCCGAGTAGAGCCCGCACTGGGACAGGAATGCGGTCATGTAGCTCCAGTAGGCGCCTCCCAGCTCGCGGCAGATGAAGCCGTGGGCGCCCTGGACCCAGACCTCCCCGGGAGAGATGCCCCAGATGTCGTAGGTGTAGCCGAGAAAGGTGAAGAGCTCGGGAACGTAGTTGCCCCATCGGCTCCAGTGGCCGGGAGAGGGTGAGCTGCACCAGATGGAGTCCGGGGTCAGCCTGTCGTAATACTGGGCGGCCATCAGGCAGGAGGTTGGCCCGCAGGACCAGGAGCCGTCGAACCAGTCGGGGGTGTCCCACCTCTGGTGCATCCAGGGCACGTCGACCTCGGCCCGGGGATCGTCGCTGGCGCGCCAGCGCCCGTGTCGGGGAACGGGCTCGCCGAACAGCCTTCTCCATGGGTCGAGCAGGTCACCGCCTCCGAGAAGGGCGCCCGTTCCGGCATCCGTCACCAACAGACCGAGGTCGGCCGACATCCGGGGCTTCGCCGGCAGCTCGGCCCCGACCGGGATCTCTCTGGAGAGTCCGGCCCGCGGGTCCATCGCCATCAACTGACCTGTCAGCTCTGCATCCCCGCCAGCGGCGGAAGCGCAGTAGAGGACCTCTCCATCGGGGGACCAGCAGGGGAACAGGCCCCGTCTTGCCTCGACGGTAGGCCGGCCGTCGGCGGAGTCCAGAATGTCGAAGGCCCCATCCACTCTCCTGACCAGCACCCAGGACCCGCACTCGGACGCCGAAACCGACGCAGCAGTCCCATGACCCCCAACTGGCCGGCTCTCGTCAAGGCAGTGGAGATCGCCCGCGCCATCCACGAAGTAGATGACCTCGCCCGCCTCGCAGACCGAAGGGCACAGCCCCTCCACCCGGAAGGAGTCGAGCACCTCTGCGGAAGCGCCGAGCCTCAGGAGGCTGCCGTCCAGCGCTGCGATGAACCCGGACCCTGCCTCGAAAGGGCCGGCCAGGACCGGAGCCTCGATCAGGATCTCACGCCCGCCCTCGAGCGTCCAGCCCACCAGCCGCTGCAACGCAGGATCGCCCGGAACACACTCCTTGAAGATCACGCGACCGCTCTCCTCGTCTGTGACGCAGTTCCGGCCTGATCCCGGCATCTCCGAGAGCCACACGGGATCGGCCCCCGGAAGCACCAGCGCGAGGCCGAGGTCGGTACCGGAGGTGAGCAGGGCTCCCCCGTCCAGGAAGCCGGCAACGGTCGTCATGCATGCCGGATCCGGACCGGAAGCGAAGCCGGCCAGCACGACCAGGACCCCGACAGCCTGCAAGACGCCCGCCTCCCCCGCTCAGAGGCCCCTGATGGCCTCGAGGACCTCCCGCAGGTCGGGCGCCTCGCTTATGGGATAAACCTTCCTCCAGACCTCTCGAAGCCTCTCGTCCAGGAGCACGTTCGCCCGCTCGCTGATCCCGTCTCTCTCACGGAAAAGCCCGAGGCTACCGGCAACCGCGCCATGTGGCCAGAAATCCGACAAGAGCCTCAGCCGCCTCGTCCCCATCTCCCTTGCCCAGGCGTGCTTCGAGGGCCAGGCATCCACGCTTATCCCCACCGCCAGAACGCCGAGTGACTCCAGCTCTTCGAAGGACGCCTCCAGATCCATCATCTGTTTGCGGCACACCGGGGTCCATGCCAACGGATGGAAGGAGAGCAGCACCTTTCTGCCCTTCGACTCCCCGCTCAAGGCCAGTACCTCGTTGTGGTGGTCCCTCAGCTCGAAATCGATAGCTTCTCCCATCGTCTCCCTTCATGCCGGCACGCCCCAACGGACGCAGGATCACGCATCCGTTGAGGAAGCCAGAAGTGCCAGCAGCAGCTCCTCGAGATCCAGTCTCATCGAGGCCACGTAGACACGCTGCCTGTCCAGAGTCTCCGAGAAACAACGGACAGCAGTCTCGAGATCCTGTCCGATCAGGCCGTGGAAGATGCCAATGCCGTTGCATACTATCTCAACAGGCTGATCCAGCTCCAGCATCTCTTGTGACAAGTGAAGAGTAAGAACACAAAGCCTGTTAGTCTCTATATTTACCACATTATCGTTGATTGTTGCCTTAACGTATACGGACGGTCCAGTCCTTTCGAACAGCCAGTAGTAGGACGGGGGGTTGAAGTGGTCGGACACTTCCAGCTCCCGGCCGTCTCTCTCCAGCGTCATGGCAAAGGCATCGCCGGGGCTCATGCCCTCCATCGCTGCGTAGAGATCTTCCATCGTCCGGATCGCCCGGCCGCGGAAGCCGGTGATCACATCGCCGGACTGCATCCCCATCCTCACGGACGGATAGTCCCCTTCTTCCACCACTCCGGCAACTCCGACTCCGTCGCTATCCGACTCCCAGTCCGGGAAGAAGCCGAAGGTGAGCCTGTCGGATGCCATGACCATGTTGTGGTCGAAGTCTTCGCCCAGCAGGGGCCACGGGATGATCGAATCCACCCTGAGCCAGTCGCGCCCTCCGGGCTCGCCGGTCTGCCAGTCGACGACCGAGGGATAGTCCTCCCTCCCGACCTGCAGCATGAAGTCGAGGATCTCGCCCTCCAGGCCGGGCACGTAGCCCCAGTCATGACCCCAGCCCTCCGGGGCCCTGTAGACGATCCTGGCTCCCGCCGATTCCGCAAGAGCCATGGTCGGCAGCATCTGCTCCGCGGGATACAGGCGATCGAGGTCGGTATTGGCAGCGTAGACCATCCGCCCGGCGAGCGACCGCGCGTATGTCGCCCTTCCGCCGTCGAGGGAGGCGACCCCCATGTGCCCGGACAGGGCGATGAAGCCGGCAAACGGGGTCGGACGCAGCATGGCCAGGCCGAAGCTGCCCGAGGCCCCGTCCGAGAAGCCACCCACGAAGACCTTCGAGTCATCCACATCGAAGTGCGCCTTCATGTAGCGGACGATCTCCACTATTCCCTGCTCTCCTGCCTGGTCCCACCACACGGCTCCGAGTTGAGCACATGGCAGTGCCACCAGCATCCCTTCCTCGAGGACCCGGGGTATGAGGATGTGATCGCCGAGCACCTCGTCGGCAGAGTAGCTCGCGAGCTCCTCGGTGCTGACTCCTCCATGGAGGTAGACGAGCAGCGGGCGCGGTCCGTCGGAGCCGGTGCCCGGAAGGACGAAGTAGAAGTGCCTCGTGATGCCGTCGATGTACTCGATGCTGTCCTCGTAGAGCACCATCGGTTCCAGGGAAGGGTTCGCGGCAGGACGCCAGGCCGAGACTGCCTCAAGGAAGTCCTCGAGGTCCGCATAGCTCTCTATGCACTCCAGCGTTCTCGACTCCCTCTCCTCCCCGGCAGGCGCCAGCGCCAGCCGGTCGAGCGGCGACGAGGCGGCGACCGCCCCGGTCAGGGCCAGGGCGAGGGTTACCGAAAGCTCGATGGAGCCAGGGGATGTCTTCATTGGCAGCGCCTCCCCCAGTACGGGTTCAACAGGCTCGTTCGCGGCCCTCCAAGGTAACTCTTTTTGCGGCGCTGCTCAAGGATCGGGGAACCCTCACGACTCCCGGGACTAGTCGAGGAGGCCCGGGATGGTCATGTTCGCCGATGATGGTGAGGCGCGTGGAACCTGCGCGCAACAACCCGATGGGAGGCTTTGCTTGTCGTCTTCGATCCAGCGTGTCGGTCCCGCTGCCGGAACGGGGCTTTCCTGCCTCTGCGTGCTCGCGTTCTGCATGGCATGCGGCCGAGGCGAGCCGGCGCCCGGAGCGGGTGTGAGTGACTCCGCCGCGACGGGCGGAGCGGTAGCTGATAGAGAGCTCGTCCTGATCGACTCGATAGGAGTCGAGCTCGGCGATTCCTGCTACGTGTTCGGGAGCATCGAGTCCGTCTCTCATGGCCCCGATGGGGACATCTACGTCATGGACAGGGTCATGAGCTGCGTCCGGAGATACACGCCGGATGGCGACTTCGTCCTCCAGTACGGAAAGCTCGGAAGCGGCCCGGGAGAGATGACCAATCCACTTTCCATGGCCACGCTGAACGAGGCCGGCGTCGCGGTCTGCGCGGCGTACCAGGGCGGCATCCACCTCTATTCCTATGACGGCGAGTGGCAGGGGCTCCGGGCTGGCTTCTCCAACAACCCTCCGCTCTACATGGTCGGCGCGGGCGACAGCTCCTACATCGCATCCAAGCTCACCATAGAGGCCCAGGAGGGGCAACCGGTTGCGGAGATGGTCGTCGGCAGGTACAGGGTGGATTCGACCGAGCCGGACGTCGTGTACCGCTCCGACAGCTTCCTGTTCGATCCCTCCGATCTCTCCGAGTTCCTCAGGAGGACCTTCTTCGCCTACGTCTATACCGCGGACAGCCGGGGCAACGTCTACGTAGCACCCTACTCGACCGAGGACTACCTGATCCAGTGCTTCAGCCCCGATGGCGAGCTGATCCGAACCATCAGCATGGACGTCCCCAGGGTAGAGCGCTCCGAAGAGGAGATCCAGGAAGAGGCGGACTTCGTGAACACGAGGGTAAGGAACATGGGCGCACAGGGAGTGGCCTTCAACTACCGCCCCGAGCCGTACAGGCAGATGGTCACGGGACTCGGCGTCGACGCCGAGGGCAACCTGTGGGCGAGGCGGGGAACCGAGTCGGTTCCCTTCTTCGACGTCTTCGATCCCGCGGACGGATCCAGGCTCTACGGATGCGTACTGCGGATGAGCCCCTCGGAAGGGCCCTATTACACGATAATCGTGGATGAGGGCGGCTTCCTGGCCTACCATCAGAACCCCGAAGGCTTCCAGAAGCTCTACCTGCTCGGTCTCGACTGAAGGGACCCGGCAGACACCGCGGAAAGGGAACGCCGCACGAATGACCCCTGCTGAAGAAGACAGGAAGATCCTCGTCACCTACTACTCCAGAACCGGGGTGACCAGGAAGGCAGCCGAGCGCATGGCGGAGCTGCTGCGCGAGAGCAGCGGCGTGAACGTGACCCTCGAGGAGATATCGGACACGAAGAAGCGAGCGGGAGTCTCAGGCTGGCTGAGCGGCGGGCGTGACGCCGGTCTTCGAAGGAAGACGACCATAGACCGACCCGACACGGATCCCTCGGAGTTCGATCTGGTGGTGGTGGGCTCTCCGGTATGGGCCTTCACGATGTGTCCCGCCATCCGGACCTTCCTGGAGGACTGCTCCGGGAGCCTGAGGAACGCGGCTTTCTTCTGCACGCTTCGCGGGTCGGGGGCCAGCCAGACCCTCTCGGACATGCAGGAGGTCTCCGGAGTCCGCGCCCTGGCCACCCTTTCCCTGATAGACAGGAACGTTCGCAAGGAGTCCAGGCAGGACTACCAGGAGCCGGTAGAGGGATTCGTGGGGAACATGCTCGGCGGAATGGCGAGAGGCGGGACACCAGGCACGGACGGCGAGGCTGGCAGCTCCGTCTCCGGCTGATTGCCGCCACCCCTGAATTGCCTTATTCTCACGGTTGCCGTGCCCAGGGGACGCACCGGGAAGAGGGCGGATGAAGAGAATCGATGATCTGAGAGCGGAGGCTCTCGCAGGCGGTGGCGCGAAGAAGATCGAGCAGCACCACGAGTCCGGCAAGCTTACGGCTCGCGAGCGGGTGAACCTGCTGCTGGATCCAGATTCCTTCTGCGAGCTCGGCATGTTCGTCACTCACAGATGCAACGACTTCGGCATGGAGACGAAGAAGGTCCTGGGTGACGGAGTAGTGACGGGCTACGGCTACATCCACGGAAGGCTGGTCTACGTCATTGCCGAGGATTTCACGGTCTTCGGCGGCTCGCTGTCCCAGGCATACGCCGAGAAGATAGGCAGGATCCAGGACCTGGCCCTGCGCAATGGCGCACCCGTGATCGGACTGAAGGACTCTGGCGGCGCGAGGATACAGGAGGGAGTCGACTCCCTTGCCGGCTACGGCGACGTCTTCCTCAGGAACGTGCTGGCTTCGGGCGTCATCCCGCAGATCTCGGCCGTGATGGGCCCCTGCGCCGGAGGCGCGGTTTACTCCCCCGCCCTGACGGACTTCGTGTTCATGGTGAAGCAATCCAGCTACATGTTCCTGACGGGCCCGGACGTCATCCGCGAGGTAACCCACGAAGAGGTGACCTTCGAGGAGCTGGGCGGCGCCATGGTCCACAACTCCCGCAGCGGGGTGGCCCACTTCGCCACGGAGTCGGAGGAGCAGTGTCTCTCGATGATAAGAGAGCTGCTCACCTACCTTCCGCAGAACAACATGGAAGACCCTCCACTCATCGAGAGCAGCGATCCGGCAGACCGCATGGAGGACTCCCTGGACTCCGTGGTCCCGCCCGATCCCTCGAAGCCCTACGACATGATGGAGGTTCTCCGGGCGGTCGTGGACGATGGCAGGATATTCGAGGTGCATCGGGAGTACGCTCCCAGCCTCATAGTGGGCTTCGCGAGGCTCGGTGGAAGGCCGGTGGGCCTCATAGCCAACCAGCCAAACCATCTCGCGGGAGTGCTCGACACCCTCACCTCAGTCAAGGGGGCGCGCTTCATCCGCTTCTGCGACTGCTTCAACATCCCGCTGGTGGTGTTCGAGGACGCGCCTGGCTTCCTCCCAGGAGTCAGCCAGGAGCATTCGGGCGTGATCAAGGAAGGCGCCAAGATGCTCTACGCCTTCTGCGAGGCTACCGTGCCAAGGCTTACGGTAATCACCAGGAAGGCCTATGGCGGCGCCTACATAGCAATGAACTCCAAACACATAAGGTGCGACCTGAACTTCGCCTGGCCGACCGCTCAGATAGCCGTCATGGGAGCCGAGGGCGCCGTCAAGATCCTCTTCAGACGGGACATCGCCTCCGACGAGGACCCTGCCGCGAGGCGCCAGCTCCTCGTGGACGAGTACAACGAGAAGTTCAACAATCCCTACATAGCCGCCAACCGGGGCTACATAGACGAGGTGATCAAGCCCCACGAGACCAGGCCGAAGCTCATCAGCGCGCTTAGATCGCTCGAGTCGAAGCGTGACGGCAACCCACCCAAGAAGCATGGGAACCTTCCCCTCTAGGCCATGATCTCCAAGATCCTGGTCGCGAACAGGGGCGAGATCGCCGTAAGGGTGATGAGGGCCTGCAGGGAGCTGGACATCACCTCCGTTGCCGTCTACTCCGAGGTCGACCGGGCCGCCAAGCATGTGAGGTACGCCGACGAGGCATACGAGATAGGGCCGGCACCCTCGAGGGAGAGCTACCTCCGCATCGACAAGATCATGGACGTTGCCAGGAGGTCCGGTGCGGATGCCATCCACCCCGGCTACGGCTTTCTTGCCGAGAACCCGGAGCTCCCGGCTGCCTGCGAGGAGCAGGGCATCATCTTCATCGGACCGGGCTCCGAGTCCATGGCCCTGGTCGGAGACAAGACCAGAGCGAGGGAGACCGTCGAGAGCGTTGGCATCCCGATCGTGCCAGGGATAAAGGAGCCTCTCCAGAGCAGCGAGCAGGCCATCGCAGTTGCGAAGGCCATCGGTTACCCGGTGATGCTGAAAGCCTCCGGAGGAGGTGGCGGCAAGGGGGTCCGTATCGTAGAGAACGACCAGGACCTTCCGGGAGCCCTGGAGAGGGCTCGCGCGGAGGCCGTCTCTGCTTTCAACAACCCGGATGTCTACCTGGAGAAGTACCTCGTCAGGCCCAGGCACGTAGAAGTGCAGGTCGTAGCCGACGCTCACGGAAACGTCGTCCATCTGAACGAGAGGGAGTGCTCGGTCCAGAGGCGCTACCAGAAGCTCATAGAGGAGTCGCCGAGCTGCGCGCTGACCCCCGAGCTGCGCAGGCAGATGGGTGAGGCGGCAATCAGGGCCATAAGAGCCTCTGGCTACGTCAATGCCGGCACTGTCGAGTTCCTGGTCGACTCCGAGAGGAACTTCTACTTCCTGGAGGTCAACGCAAGACTACAGGTCGAGCATCCGGTGACGGAGCTGATAACCGGTCTGGACCTCGTGAAGCTGCAGATCCTCGTTGCGGGTGGCCAGAAGCTCCCCATGACCCAGAAGCAGGTCAGGATCAACGGCGCAGCGATAGAATGCAGGATATCGGCAGAGGACCCTCAGACCTTCCTTCCATCAACTGGCATCATAGAGGAGCTGATCGAGCCAGCCGGCCCGGGAGTGAGGGTCGAGTCAGGCATCAGCGTCGGCTACGAGGTTCCCATATACTACGACCCGCTGGTAGCGAAGCTGATAACCTGGGGCGCAGACCGTGCGGAGGCCCTGAGCCGGATGGACAGGGCCCTCAAGGAGTACAAGATCAGGGGCATCCTCACGACCATTCCCTTCCACCAGAAGGCCCTCAGGTTCGGACCCTTCCTCGAGGGAGACTATCACACGGGCATGGTCTCGGAGATAGAGCACACCGAGACGAGCGAGCACATCGAGATCGCAGCAATGGCAGCGACCATAGTGGCAATGGCTGAGAGCAGGGTTGACCTCCAGCCCGGGGAAAAGGGCGCGGGCAGCCAGTGGCGGATGTCGGGAAGGGCGAACGGTGGCCTATATCGTATCGGCTGGTGAGCGGAGCTTCAGGGTAAACGCCGAGAGGATCGAGGCGAAGCCCTTCGAAGAGATCTACGACGTCAGCCTGGACGAATCCAGGAGAAGGGTCAGCATCGCCCGCATCTCCCCCAGCCATCTCTCCATACTGGTCGACAACATCTCCTACAACGTAGAGGTGAGCAGGTACGCCGACGGCTACCAGGTATCCGTTCGTGACGAGTTGTTCAGCTTCCGTGTCGCAGACGAGCGGGAGTACGTATCTGCCGGGCTGCACGAGAAGGGTGAGGCTGTCGTGGCCGCGCCGATGCCCGGCCTGGTCGTGGATGTCCTCGTCAAGCAGGGCGACGAGATAGAGGCCAGGCAGAAGCTGCTCATTCTCGAAGCGATGAAGATGCAGAACGAGCTGGTCTCGCCCAAGTCGGGGACGATCGCCGATGTCCACGTCAAGCCGGGCGACTCGGTCAACACCGGAGACAGGCTCGTAGTCATAGAGTAGCCGGCTCCCCCTCCCCGGGGCGGGTCCGGAGCAGGTTTTCGTGCCGTGAGCCACATCGAACCGCGGCAAGGAGCACCATGAGCCAGCACGAAACCGCATCCTCGACCGGAGAAGGCTCCCCGCCCGCGTGTAGGACCCCACTCGGCATGAGAGGGCGGGTCGTAGGCGTCGAGCACCCGATCCCCCTCCTGGACGGTACCAGAACCACCTACGTCAACCTCGACAACGCCTCCACCACCCCACCCCTGATGGAGGTCATGGAAGAGATCCAGCGTTTCGTCCCGTACTATTCGAGCGTCCACCGGGGGACTGGCTTCAAGTCCCGCTTCTGTACCCGCGCCTACGAGAGGGCAAGGGAGCTCATGCTCCGCTTCGTTGGCGCCAGTCCGGGCTCCAATACGGTGGTGTTCGGGAAGAACGCCACCGAGGCCGTCAACAAACTCGCTCACCGCTTCGGCTTCTCGGAACGGGCAGTGGTCATCACCACGATACTCGAGCACCACTCCAACTACCTGCCGTGGAAGGGCAGCGCCGAGGTCGTGGTGGTTGGCTGCACTCCCGAGGGCAGGCTCGATGAGGCCGACTTCGACGAGAAGCTCGCCAGGTACGGGGACCGGGTGGAGCTCGTCGCGGTCACCGGCGCATCGAACGTCACCGGTTTCATACAGCCGATACACGGGCTCGCCGCCAAGGCTCACGCCGCTGGGGCCCACATCTTCGTGGACGCCGCGCAGCTCGCTCCTCACCGGAGGATCGACGTGTTGCCGGACGAG
>JAFGKQ010000246.1 GCA_016928495.1 Candidatus Fermentibacterales bacterium | reverse complement strand
GCGTGATCCTCCACACCATGACCCTGGATTCGAGGGGTCAGGCCGCGGAGCGGATGGGCGTGATCAGGAAGCTCCGCCCGGACATGATCCTCATGGCGGGCGGGATCGAAGGAGGAGCGATAGCCGGAGTAGTGGCGATCGCGGAGCTGCTGGACCTGTCGGATCCCGAGCCCAGGTACGCAGGTCCCGATTCGCATGCTATCCCGCTGGTCTTCTGCGGCAACAGCGACGCCGTGCCCTTCGTGAGAAAGGTCCTGCATGACAGCTTCGAGCTGCACGTGGTCGAGAACGTCAGGCCGGGTTTCGAGCAGACCAACCAGGGCCCGGCCAGGGAGAAGATCCACGAGCTGTTCATGAGAAACGTGATGGAGAGGGCTCCGGGCTTCTCGACGCTCCGGGGCTGGGTATCGGACGAGATAATGCCAACCCCCGCCGCCGTAGCGAGGACCCTCGGCCTTGTAGTGAGGGACCTCGACGAGAACGTCCTCCTGATGGACATGGGTGGAGCCACGACCGACATCTTCTCGAACATCAGCGGGGACTACCACAGGACGGTCTCGGCCAATACCGGCATGAGCTACTCGATGTCGCACGTACTGGAAGAAGCCGGGCTCGATGCGATTCTGGCGCATCTGGAAGCTGCGCTCGATCCGGCCGCCGCCGCCGACTACATGATGAACAAGACGCTCTGCCCGACCTACAGGCCGGTCTCCGCCGAGGAGCACCGCCTGGAGCTGGCAGTGGCCACGGAAGCCGCCAGGATAGCCTGGCGGCAGCACGTCTCGATGAGCTTCGAGGTCGTCAGGCTCGGTTTCCTGGACAGGATGAGGCGCCGGACCCGGGACCGCTTCGAGCAGACCTTCAGCAGCGACGCTCTTGCCGCCTTCCGGCTCTCGGACGTCGACAGGATCATCGCGGCGGGCGGGATAGTGCGGGCATCGACTCCCGAGGACGTGCTCCGGCTGGTAGCGGACGGCTTCCATCCGCCGGGCCTGACCAGGGTCTCGGCGGACACCCGCTTCAAGAGCCCTCACATGGGCATCCTCTCCAGGCACGACCCCGACTCGGCCTCGAGGCTGTTCCGCGAAGACTGCCTGAAGGATGTGGGCTACGTGGTCGCGCCTCTCGGAAAGCCCCGGAAGAGCAGGGTCGCGATGCGCGTGTTGCGGCTGACGCCCGGCAAGGAAGGCCGAGAGGTCGCCCTGCTGCGGGCAGGGGAGCACGCGCTGCTGGAGCGGGGAGGAGACATCAGGATCGAGGTCGCTCAGGGCTGGCACCTCGGACAGGAACGCAGGACGCTCGAGATCAGCACCGACCTGCCCGTGCTGCTGGACTGCCGCGGACGGACCCGCTCCGGAGAGCCGCCCCCCCTCCCGCTCTTCCCGACCCCTTCCGGGAAGCAGGAGCTGGTGCCCGAATCGCCCCTCTCTGCACTCGGGGCCGCAAGGGACGAGAGGATCGCCACCGGGGCCTTCGAGATAGACAGGGACCTGCCCTACGAGGGCGACATCCTGGTCGAGCCCGGTGATCTCGTCCATCCGGGGACGGTGATCGGAGAGAACCGGTTCGCCCCGAGGTGGCTCTACATGATCGATCTGAACAGGGTCACCGGATACTCCCAGCCGCTGTCGAGGGAACAGGTCTCGGCGGGGCTGCAGGTGGCGGTAGGCGACGAGGTGAGGCTGGGACAGACCGTCTTCAGCCTCCGGGTCAGCGGTGGAATCCTGGGACAGGTGCTGAGCTGCAGATCGCCCGTAAGGGGCGAGGTCACGGGCATCGAGACATCGGCCGGGCTGATCGTGCTGCGAGAGATACAGGACTACGACGGCCGGCCCCATGTGATCGACGTCGCGGGTCCGCTGGGGATCAAGCCCCGCAGGATCGCGGGAAGCCTGACGGTCAGGCCGGGGGACTTCGTTGCGACCGGACAGGCCGTGGCGAGGGACACGTCGGCAGGGGTCTTCGTGAGATCTCCGTCGGCTGGGACCGTGAGGAAGATCGACCGCAAGCGGGGGACCGTCACCATCCAGTACGATGTGAGGCCAGTGCCCGTCCTGAGCCACCTGAAGGGAGAGGTTGTCCGCGTGAGACCGGGGCACGGCGCCACCGTCAGGGCCTCGGGGACGGTGCTGAAGGGCAGGATCGGTTTCGGCAGCGAGCGTTCGGGCCCGATGGTGCCGCTGGATGGGGCAAGGGGAGCCGGCGGTCTGGTGCCCGGCTCCATCGTGCTGACGACCCTGCCGGTGACGAGGGATACGCTGGAGCTCTGCTCGTCGAGCGCAGCAGGGGCCCTGATCGGGCCATCCATGAGAGCGCTGGACCTCTTCGACTTCCTCGGACATCCGGTGAACGCGGCCTCGACAGGCCAGGAGGAGGTCCCCTTCGCGATTCTCCTGACCCGGGGGTTCGGCTGCCTCGACATGGATGCCTCGGTTTTCGGAAGGCTTATGGCATCGGCGGGGTCGAACGTGGCCGTGTTCCCTGCGACCCAGGTAAGGGCGGGCGTGATAAGGCCGAGACTGCTGGTACAGGACGATCCGGAGGGCTAGTCCTCCCGCCTGAGCACGGCGAGAAAGGCCTTCTGCGGGATCATCACCTTGCCCACCATCTTCATGCGCTTCTTGCCCTCCTTCTGCTTCTCGAGCAGCTTGCGCTTGCGCGTGACGTCACCGCCGTAGCACTTGGCCGTGACGTCCTTCCTGAGGGCTGAGATGGTCGACCTGGCGATGATCTCGCCACCTACGGCCCCCTGGATGGGCACCTTGAACTGCTGACGGGGGATCTCCTGCTTCAGGTTCTCACAGGCCTGCTTCGCCCAGTCTCTGGCGCGGCTGCGGTGGACCAGCATGGAGAGGGCGTCCACGCGCTCCCTGTTGACCAGTATGTCTACCCTCACGACCTCCGCCTCCATGTAGCCGGCAGCTTCGTAGTCGAATGAGCCGTAGCCCTGTGTGATGGACTTCAGCTTGTCGTAGAAGTCGTAGACGACTTCTGACAGAGGCAGCAGAGCGGTGACCTCGACCCTCTTCTTCCCCACGTAGGTGTACCTGAAGTCCTGCGCCCTTCTTGCCAGCACGAGCTTCGTCACGGGGCCCAGGTACCTGTCGGGCATGATGATCGAGGCCCTGATGTAGGGCTCTTCGGTCCTGGCCACGGTCGAAGCGTCGGGATAGTGCAGAGGGTTGTCCACCTCCGTGACGCTGCCGTCTGACAGGAGCACCCTGTACAGGACGGTAGGCGCGGTGAGGACGAGCGAGACGTCGTACTCCCTCTCCAGCCTTTCCTGAACGACGTCCAGGTGAAGCAGGCCGAGGAACCCGCAGCGGAACCCGAACCCCAGCCCGGGAGAGGACACCTTCTCGAAGGAGAGGGCGGCATCGTTCAGGCGCAGCTTCTCGAGCGCGGACGCGAGGTCCTGGTAGTCCTCGCTGCTGACGGGGAACAGCGAGGAGAAGACGACCGGGCGGGCTTCCTCGTATCCCGACAACGGAACCGCGGCCGGGCTCTGCGTGGAGGTCACCGTATCACCGCTCCTCACGTCGGCAACCGACTTGATGCCCGCGATCAGGTAGCCGACCTCTCCCGAGCGCAGCTCGTTGCAGGGCTGCCTCCTGATCCTCATCCTCCCCAGCTCCTCCACCACGTGGTCCGCTCCGGTGGCCATCAGCGCGACCTGCTGACCCCTGCGGATCGTGCCGTCCACGATCCGGAAGTAGACGACGACACCCCTGTAAGGGTCGAAGATGCTGTCGAAAACCCTGGCGCGGAGAGGCGC
>JAFGKQ010000245.1 GCA_016928495.1 Candidatus Fermentibacterales bacterium | reverse complement strand
GGTGCCGCACCCATCCGTAGTGGTAGACGAAAGCGCCGCAGTCCGCCACCCGGAGCTTCTCCCCGTCCCTCCTGAAGCTCTGCGCGCTCTGCCAGCTCCTGACGCCGCGGCCGTTCTTCACGGCCCTGATCTCCCTGCTGTACCAGTTGTGGGCCCTCTGGACCCTCTCGTAGCTTCCCCAGAAGTGGTTGTAGCGGAAGAGCAGGCCATCGACGTCGTCGCGCTTCCCGTACTTCTCCATCGAAGCGAGTATCCCGGGGTGGTCCTGCTCGTGGAGCACCTCGTCGGCCTGGAGGTAGAGACACCACGGGAACCTGCAGTGATCCAGGGCGATGTTGGTCTGATCGGCGTTGGTGGCGCCTCTGACGAACCTGTCGGGATCCCAGCGGGAGTGGATGATGACCACCCTCGGATCATCGATGCTCTCTATCAGGGCTTGCGTATCGTCCGTGCAATCCCCCAGATTGACCACGTACTCGTCCACGATGGGGAGTGCCGAGAGGATCGATTCCCTGAGAGGGTAGTCGAGACGCACGGCGTCCCTGACGAAGGTGAAGCCGGACACGCCTGAAAGCGCCAGATCTTGCCTCCTCGCAGGTACCCGGCAAGATAAGTCGGCCGATAACCGCTATGCAAGGACGGAGAGCGGTTGGACCTGTCACTGGTGGTCATAGCGCGCAACGAGGAAAGGGACCTGGGCGTCTGCCTGGGCAGCGTCCCCTTCGCGCTGGAGAAGCTCGTCGTAGATTCAGGGAGCACCGACCGGACCAGGGAGCTTGCCTCCGGTCTCGGCGCCAGGGTACTGGAACACGACTTCGAGAGCTTCGGGGCCCAGAAGCAGTGGGCCCTGGAGCAGGCGCGCTGCGAGTTCGTGCTGTCGCTCGACGCCGACGAGGCCCTCAGCCCGGATCTGGCAGCGAGCATCGAGAGGATCTGCATCAGGGGGGAATGGCAGGAAGGCGTCTCGGGCTACAGGCTCAGGAGGAGGACCTGCTACATGGGAAGGCTGCTCCGGCGCGGGCCGTGGAGCAGGGACTGGCCACTGAGGCTCTTCCGCCGTGCGGAAGCCCGCTTCGAGCCCGATCTGGTTCACGAGAAGGTGGTACTGCGGGGGGGCGGGGTAGCCCGGCTGCACTGCGGTCACGTCGTTCACAGGCCCTACGATGACCTCGAGGATCACATGCGGAAGATGACCGGCTACGCGGCGCTCTGGGCCAGGCAACAGCACCTGGCGGGTAGGCGGGCAGGACTCGGGCGTACCCTGGCCGGGCCGGTCTGGAGGTTCTTCTCCGGATACCTGGTCAGGGGCGGCTTCCTGGAGGGCCTACCCGGCTTGATGGCCTCCTGGAGCTCGGCTCAGTACGCCTTCCTCAAGTGGTCCATGCTGCGGGAGCTGAACGGGACCGGGCTGCCGGAGGCCGGCTGCGACCGAGGGGGGGAGCCAGCTCAGGGCTGAGCGGGCCCCGGAAGATCCTCCAGAAGAGTGTGCTCCAGGACCCACAGGCCGACCTGCTCGTCAGGCACGCCCCGGACAATCTGCTCGATGGCCTGCGCGACGCAGGCCCCGTCCAGGACCAGCACGACATCCTCTATGCTTATCCGGAGGCCCAGCAGCGGCCATCCGGCGCCTATGCTGTCCAGCAGGGCGTAGTAGACACCGCCGTAGTGCTTCAGCAAGCTGTCGCCTCTGGAGAGGCTGCCGTCCATAGTCACGCAGACGGCGGCGGCAGTCAGCGAGACCTCGGAGGCAGGGATGCCGGCGCCCTCGAGGTCTGCCAGGAAGGCGGGGGCGTCCGGGGCCTCGGAAGCAGTCATCGCGAGATGCAGCAGAACGAGCAGGTGGATCATCGCGGGTCTGTCCCGTCCTTCCCGAGGATCTGGCGGACGTGCCGGAGCAGCGCGGACCTGTCCGCATCCAGCTCGCCGTTCTCGACGGCCTCCCTCAGAAGATCGAGCAGTCTCCCTATCTCCGGGCCCTGAGGGACGCCCAGATCGATAAGGTCGCTGCCGCTGACCGTCAGGGCTGCACGACCTCCCTCAGCATCATATTCTGCGATCCTCTCGAAGCAGAAGGCAACCTCGGGATCCACGGAGTCCGCCCCGGTCAGGCGCCGGGATGCCGCACGGCTCGCCCTGAACACCTCGGCGAGGTCCCTTCCCCACCTGTGCCCGAGCAGCCTCCTGAGCGTCGAAGGCCTCATCTTCCGGGCGTCCATGAGCTTCATGTGGTTCTCGACAACCCAGACGACCCTCTGCCTTCGAGCCGAGGGCCAGCAGAGCCGGGCGGCTATCCCGGGCACCATCCCGGCACCCTCGGCAGCGTGGCCCGGGCTGACGATCCTGCCGGACTCGTCCCTCCGGCTGGCCGAGTGCTTCCCGATGTCGTGCAGAAGCACGCACCAGACGGTGTCGGGGACAGCGAGGGGATTCAGCTCCTCGACGGCGATGACCGTGTGCTCGAGCGCGTCTCCCTCGGGATGCCACATGGGGTCCTGGGTGATCCCTCTCAGCCGGGCGACCTCGGGCAGCAGCACGACCAATATGCCCAGGCGTTCGATGAGCCTCAGGTAGTCGCCCCTGGAGGCATCCGATAGCGCCTTGTCGAGCTCCTCCGATACCCTCTCGCCGGCGAGCCTGGTCAGCAGGCCGGACATCGATGCAGCGGCGCTCCGGGTACCCTCCTCGAGCTCGAAGCCGAGCCTGGCGGCCAGCCTGGGGGCCCTCATTATCCTCAGAGCGTCCTCTCCGAAGCGCTTCGAAGCATCCCCGACGCATCTCAGGACGCCTCTTGCGAGATCGCCGAGCCCACCCCAGGGATCGATGAGCTCCGCCGAATCCGGTGCGAAGTAGATCGCGTTCACGGTGAAGTCGCGCCTTGCGGCATCCTCCTCCAGAGTGACCGGGAACAGGCAGACGGATGGGTGGCGCAGATCGGCGTAGTCTGACTCGGTCCTGTAGCTGCTGACCTCGTAGCTGATGCCATCCAGCCTGACCAGGACCACGCCGAAGGCCCTGCCGACGTACCTGGCATCGTCGAAGCAGGCCATGACCTCTTCCGGACGTGCGCTTGTGCTGATATCGAGATCGCTGAGGGGAAGACCCAGGAGAGCGTCCCTCACGCCGCCACCCACGAGCCTGGCCTCGTGGCCGGATTCGGTCAGCCCGCGGCAGATCCGCAGGGCTCCCGCCCCGGACCGGGCCGCCTCCAGCCTGGCCATGACCTCCCGGGCAGGCGGACACGCGGGAGAGCCTGAGGAGCGATTCTGCACCATATCGAACTCGAAGATACGAGCATGCCCGAGCGCGGTCCACTTGCCTTTTGCCGCATGCCGGCAACGTTTCGTATACTTGCGCCATGTCTGCGAACCCCGGAGGAGCCCGGATGGCTCTCCTGGTCCTCGCGGCATGGAGCTTCTCCGCCAGTCCCCAGGCTCCGGAGGCCGACCCCGCGCATGACTACGAGGGGCCGATAGAGCTCCTGCTGCAACTGGACAGGGAGGTCTCCGGCCTCTTCGATTCTACTGCGAGGCGGTCCCGGAGTGCCCGGCACGGGAGGACACACCTCTCCGCCTCTGGCTGCTCGATCTCGCCTGGCTCAGGGCGGAGCTCGCCCTGGACCGGATCTCGGCCTACTCCCTCTGGTTCCAGGGATGGGGGCAGGAAACCAGTCTGGCGTGGAGGGAGGTCGTTGACAGCGTGCAGGAATACCTCATCTTGTACTCGGAGATCAGGGCCTTCTACCACGGCGCTCCAGACGAGGACACCGCGAGGTGCCGGGTCCTCGAGGACAGGCTGATCTCGACGGACAGCACCTGGATGGAGCGGGAGCAAGAGCTGCTCGCCCTCCTGGATCAGAAGGGTCTGCTCTGATGCAACGCGAAGAGGGAACCTACGAGGTCAAGCTGGGCCATGCCCAGATGCTCAAGGGGGGCGTCATCATGGATGTCGTCACCCCGGATCAGGCGAGGATCGCGGAACAGGCCGGCGCGGTGGCCGTCATGGCCCTCGAGAGAGTGCCCGCCGACATAAGGGCCCACGGCGGGGTGGCCAGGATGTCGGACCCGGAGGTGATCGGGGCCATCCAGAAGGCGGTCACGATACCGGTCATGGCGAAGTGCAGGATAGGCCACTTCGTCGAAGCCCAGGTGCTCGAGGCGCTCGAGATAGACTTCATCGACGAGTCCGAGGTCCTCACGCCCGCCGATGAGTCCTTCCACATAGACAAGTGGAGGTTCGGCGTTCCCTTCGTCTGCGGCTGCACCTGCCTGGGGGAAGCCCTCAGGCGGATCGGCGAGGGCGCGGCCATGATACGCACCAAGGGCGAAGCCGGCACCGGCAACGTGGTCGAGGCCGTGAGACACGCCAGAGCGGTGCTCGGCGAGATCGCGCGAATCCACTCAATGCCCGCGGAGGAGCTCATGACCGCCGCCAGGGAGATGGGTGCGCCCTTCGAGCTGGTCAATCAGGTGCATGAGTCCGGCAGGCTCCCCGTCGTCAACTTCGCGGCGGGGGGAATAGCCACTCCGGCGGACGCGGCGATGATGATGCAGCTCGGCATGGATGGCGTGTTCGTCGGTAGCGGGATCTTCAAGAGCTCCGACCCGGAGCGCAGGGCGAGAGCCATAGTCGAGGCAGTCAGCAGATTCGACGATCCAGGCGTCATAGCCGAGGTATCCGCGGGTCTCGGGGAAGCCATGCACGGCATCGAGATCTCCGAGCTGGGCGATGGAGAGAGACTGGCCCGCCGCGGCTGGTAGCCCCCTGGCGGAGAGAGCCGTCCCGGACCGGGCCGCGCCGCCATCCGGGGCACCTGCCGGGCCCGGGAATCCCCTGGTCGGCGTTCTGGCCCTGCAGGGCGGGGTCCGCGAGCATGTCCAGGCCTTTCTCGAGGCGGGAGTGAGCGCGCGCGAGGTGAGATCACCGGCACACCTGGATGGCATAAGCGCACTGGTCATCCCGGGAGGCGAGAGTACCACGCTCATGGCCCTGGTCCGACGCTGGGGCCTCGATTCGCCCATCATCGCTCTTGCGCGCGAGGGCCTGCCGGTCTGGGGGACATGTGCCGGGGCCGTTCTCCTCTCGCGGAGCGTGATCGAGTCCGAGCACGACGACTTCGATCAGGCCTGCCTCGGTCTTGCGGGCGTCCGCGCGCTGAGAAACGCCTTCGGGCGCCAGTCACACAGCTTCACGCAGAGCATAGCCATACGCGGAGTCGACGGACCCTTCCCCGGGGTCTTCATCCGGGCCCCGCTGCTCCAGCCGATCGAAGAGGACCCGGAGATACTCTGCTGCCTCGACGAAGGTCCCGTGTTCGTTCGCCAGGGCAACCTCTGGCTCTCCTCTTTCCATCCCGAGCTGACGGGGGACGACCGGGTCCACCGCCTGTTCCTGAGGGGGTCGGGAATTGCCGCTGCGACCGGGCGCTGAGTGCACCGAGTGCTTCAGGGAGGGCCTGGCCTCCTTCATCCGCACCGCAGGGACCACTGGCAAAACGGCACGCGCTCTGCTGTCGGAGGCGATGGCAATGGTCCTGCCCAGGCTGGGGCATCACCCGCCCCCGGTTGCCGGCGCACCCGTCTACGCCTGGCTCAGGGAGCGCCTGGGCAGGCTGGACATCTTCGAGCAGCAGAAGAAGTCGGCTACGGAGGAGATGATGATGAGGGCGGACTCGCTCAGAGCCGCCTACGCCTCGACCGCCGACCCGCCAAGGGCTGCCCTGCGGGCATGCTGCTGGGCCAACCTCATCGATGTCGCGCAGGGAAGGGAGCTTCCCGAGGCGGAGATCCTGATGGAGACTCTCTCGCGTCCTCTCGCCATCGACGAGACGGAGAGGTTCCTGGAGCAGCTCTCCGGGGCGGGCTCCCTGCTGGTGCTCGGGGACAACGCCGGGGAGACCGTACTGGACATGCTGTTCCTGGAGCAGCTTGCCGGGGGCGGGTGTGAGCTTGCCTACGCGGTCAGGCCGCTGCCCGTCCTGAACGATGCCACATCATCCGACGCCGAGGCTGCGGGACTGGGACGGGTCGCCAGGCTGGTGAGTACCGGGCTCGACGCCCCCACGGTAGTGCCTTCCGCCTGCTCGCCGGGTTTCGCGGAGCTGCTCCGAGGGGCCGATCTCGTCCTGTCCAAGGGTCAGGGCAATCTGGAGGGCCTCATCCTCGGCAACGGGGAGATCGATCCCCACAGGATCTACTATTCGTTCGTGGTCAAGTGTGACGTTATCGCGGACCTCGTCAGCCAGCCCCGCTGGAGCGGGATCTTCGCCAGTGGGGCGAGCCTCGAGGCGATAGCAGGGCGAAGGGAGAGTCGAGCCAGTTGCCCATCTACGAGTACTTCTGCGAGCACTGCAACAGGATATTCCAGTTCCTCGTAAGGGATCCGTCCGGGGATACCGGCCCGGCCTGTCCCAGATGCGGCGCCCCCGACCTCGAGAGACGGCTGAGCCGCTTCTCTACTCCGAGGGTCAGCAGCGGCTCCTCGTCGATACCGGACGATCTGGCCGACGACCCGGTCCTGGCCGGAGTGGACGAGAACGACCCCAGGTCAATGGCAAGAGCGCTCCGGAGGCTGGCGGAGGAGACCGGGGAGGATCTGGGCCCGGAGTTCGACGAAGCCATATCGCGACTCGAGGCTGGTGAGGATCCGGAGAAGATCGAGAGGGAGCTGGAAGAGGCGGGGCTGGGAGACGACGGCCAGGGAGCTCCCCCCTCCTACGACGACGGGCTCTACGAAGCCTGAGTCAGAGGTCCCTTCTCAGGCCTTCCACGATGCGGGAGAACACCCCGTCCGCCACCAGCCCCTCCACGGCGTCTATGTCCATGTCTATCCGCCTGTCGTCTCCGAGAGGCGCGGCAGCCCCTCTGACGGCCGAGTAGACCTCGCGGACACCGCTGCCGGCAAGCTGCGACCTGCCCATCAGGTCCAGGGCCTGAGCACCTGCCAGGAGCTCGGTTGCAACGACCCGACGCGCGTTCTCTACCGACATCGCAGCCTTGCGTGCAGAGATCATGCCCATGGACACATGGTCCTCCTGCGATGCGCTGACCGGGATGTTGTCCACACTGGCGGGATGGGCCATGGCCCGGTTCTCGCTTACCAGAGAGGCAGCCGAGTACTGGGCGATCATCAGGCCCGAGTTCGTTCCCGGCGATGGCGACAGGAAGGCGGGCATGCCGCTCAGATCGGGATTGAGCAGCCTCTCGATCCTGCGTTCGCTTATGCTCGCCAGCTCGCAGGCGGCAAGCGCCAGATGGTCGGCTGCCAGCGCCACCGGCTCGCCATGGAAGTTGCCTCCGCTGAGCACCCTGCCATCGCTCATGAGGAGGGGATTGTCCGTCACGGAGACCAGCTCGCGGTCGAGAACGCCCCGGACGTAGGCCATGGCATCCCTGCAGGCCCCGTGGACCTGAGGCGAGCACCTCAGGGAGTAGGCGTCCTGAACCCTGTCGCATCCCCTGTGCGACTCGAGTATCCCGCTTCCCGACGTGAGAAGCCTGAGGTTCGCCGCGACTCTCTCGGCGCCGGGGTGAGGCCTGAGGGAGATCAGCTCGGGATCGAAGGCGGAATCGGTTGCCAGCAGGGCCTCTACGCTCATCGAGGCGGCCGCGTCGCAGGCGTCCGCAAGGGCCAGGCAGTCCAGGAGCGCGAGCGCGAGCACGGACGTCATGCCCTGAGTGCCGTTGATGAGCGCCAGACCCTCCTTCGCCTGCAGCGTGAGGGGATCCCGGCCGAGCAACCGCAGGGCCTCCAGCCCGCTCAGATGCTCCGTACCGGAGTGGTCAGCCTCTCCCACGCACTCGCCCTCGCCGATCAGAGGCAGGGAGAGATGAG
>JAFGKQ010000244.1 GCA_016928495.1 Candidatus Fermentibacterales bacterium | reverse complement strand
CGGAATAGCCCATACCAGGTGGGCCACTCACGGCGAGCCCACGGAGAGGAACGCCCACCCCCAGGTCGATGCCAGCGGCAGGATCGCCGTCGTCCACAACGGCATCATCGAGAACTACAAAGCCCTGAAGCGCGGCCTCGAGGAGAAGGGAGTGAGCTTCTCCTCCGATACCGACACCGAGGTCATAGCTCAGCTCATAGGCTACGAGGTGACCAGGGACGGGAAGGACCTCTTCTCCGCCGTCAGGGCGGCGCTGGGCCGTGTGCGGGGTGCCTACGGCATCGCCGTCCTCTCCGCCGACGAGCCGGGCAAGATAGTCGCCGCGAGGTTCGGCAGCCCTCTGGTCCTCGGAATCGGCGATGGCGAGCACATCGTTGCGAGCGACGTGGCTGCGATCGTCTCTCACACCAGGGACGTCATCTACCTCGACGAGGGAGAGGTTCTCAGCCTGAGCCGTGAGGGCATAGCGAGCAACAACGGGAGATCGATACTCCGCGACAGGATAGAGAAGGTGGAGTGGGAGCTTGCCGAGATCGAGAAGGAGGGCTACCCCCACTTCATGCTGAAGGAGATCTTCAGTCAGCCGGAGTCGCTCAGGAACGCTTTCAGGGGCCGGATCGACCTCGACGAGGGCACGGCCCATCTGGGAGGCCTCGGTTTGACACCCGAGGACATGCGCGGCATCGAGAGGATCGTGATAACGGCATGCGGGACCTCCTGGCATGCCGCGCTCATAGGCAAGTACCTGATCGAGTCGTTGGCCAGGATACCGGTCGACGTCGAGTACGCCTCGGAGTTCCGGTACAGGGACCCGGTGCTCTCACCCGGGACGATCCTGCTCGTGATCAGCCAGAGCGGGGAGACCGCTGACTCACTCGCCGCTCTGAGGCTGGCCAGGAGCAGGGGATGCAAGGCATACGGCATCGTCAACGTGGTAGGGTCCACGATCGCCCGCGAGACCGATGCCGGGGTCTACATACACGCCGGGCCCGAGATAGGCGTGGCATCCACCAAGGCGTTCACTTCCCAGGTAATGGTTCTGACCCTGATAGCGATGGCCTTCGGCAGGTCCATGGGCCACATGAGCAGGAACGAGGGCGTGTCTCTGGCGAGGGAGATACACCAGATACCCTCGAAGGTCCAGAGGATACTCGACGGAAGCGACCAGATCGCCGAGATAGCCAGGGAGTTCACCTACGCCAGGCACTTCCTGTACCTGGGCAGGGGCTTCAACTACCCGGTGGCGCTCGAGGGGGCCCTCAAGCTGAAGGAGATCTCCTACATCCACGCCGAAGGCTACCCCGCGGCCGAGATGAAGCACGGGCCGATAGCCTTGATAGACGAGCAGATGCCCGTGATGGTCGTGGCCGTGAAGGACGCTGCCTACGACAAGATCCTGTCCAACATAGAGGAAGTCAGAGCCAGGCAGGGCAGGATCGTGGCGGTTGCCACGGAGGGCGACCAGGAGATAGCCTGCCACTCCGACCGGGTGCTGGCGGTCCCCGAGTCGCCCGGCATCCTCACTCCCATCCTGACCGTGGTGCCGCTCCAGCTCCTGGCATACCACGTCGCGGTGGCCAGGGGCTGCGACGTGGACAAGCCCAGGAACCTGGCCAAGAGCGTCACGGTGGAGTGATGCGAAAGAGCGCGATCTCGGCCTGCGCTGCCCGGAGAAGGGCATGAACTTCCGGAGGAGGCTCCTGATCCTCAGGCAGTTTGCCGGTCACCTGCTGCGCAGGATGTACAACAAGTGGAACGATGACAGCGTCTACTTCTCTGCCGCTGCCATCGCCTTCAACGTCCTCGTGACGATAGTGCCGCTGGGTCTTCTCCTGGTCTCCCTGGCAAGCTTCGGCTTCAAGGGCAGCGAGGAGCTCCGGATCACCATCACCGAGTGGATGGACGACTCGGGGGCGCTGGTTTCCGAGGACACCAGGGCCGACATCGAGAGCGCCCTCTCCGCCGGCAGCAAGGTCACCGGGGTGATCGGTCTGCTCACGCTGCTCTGGCTGGTGAGCAGGCTCTTCGGCACCATCAGGACCTCGTTCGACAGGGTCTTCGAAGTGGTGTCAGGCAGGCATGTAGTCCTGGGCAAGCTCTACGACTTCTTCCTCGCGCTCCTCGTCAGCCTCTGCTTCTTCGCCGCGTTCCTGCTCACCACGGCCTCGACCGTGGTGACGGACTCCACCCTGGGCCAGGCGCTGGTCCAGTTGCCCCTGGTCGGGTCTCTGCTCGGCACAGGGTCCGCCAGGCTCCTGGGTCTCACCTTCGTCTTCCTGATGCTCTTCACCCTCTACAAGGCTGCACCCAACCGGAAGGTCTCCAAGCGTCAAGCGCTGCTCGCAACGGTAGTCGCCATCGTCTTCCTCGATCTTGGCACGATTCTCTACACCTGGTCCATAAGCCAGCCCGACTGGGGCATCGTCTACGGGTCCCTGGCTGCGGTCATCGCCACGTTCTTCTGGCTGTACTGGTCCTGCGTCATCCTCATAGGAGCCGCCGAGCTGAGCCAGGTCGTGCACGAGTGGGTGGCTTCGAGACGGGCAATGAAGCATCTGGAGAAGGTGTCGGAGTGGAAGGACTCCGTCGCGGTCTGATCAGTTGAAGAGTATCTCTATGACGTCTCCGTCCCTGACCACGTAGTCCTTGCCCTCGGTCCTCAGCCTGCCTGTCCTGCGAAGCTCCGCCGAGTCCGGGCACTCGAGGAAGGCCCCGCAGTCGGCCACCCTGGCGCGGATGAAGCCGGCGGCCATGTCCGTGTGGATGATCCCGGCCGCTTCGACAGCGGAGGCCCCCTCCCGCAGCGGCCATGCCCGGAGCTCTGTCCCCTTGACGGTATAGAACACGATCAGGCCCAGGGCGGAGAAGGCGGCCGCGACCATCCTGTCCAGGCCGGGGGACTCGTAGCCCATCGCCTCGAGGAACTCGCGTCTCTCCGATTCGTCCGGTATCTCGGACAGCTCCAGCTCGAACTGGGCGTCGATCACCACGGGGATGGCTCCGGCGGCTCCGACCGGGTCAGAGATGGTCGTCTCGGGCTCCGGAGGCTCCGACGACCTGTTGACGACCACCAGCAGGGGCTTCAGCGAGAGGAGGGAATAGGACGAGAGCATCTGCGTCTCGTCCCTGTCCAGGCCCTGGGCCCTGCAGGGGAGCCCGTTCGAGAGGGAATGCGAGATCCTCTGGACGAGATCGTACTCGCGACCTCCCCTCAGGCCTTCCTTGGTGAGCCTCCCGAGCCGTTTCTCCAGGACCATGCAATCGGAGAGCATGAGCTCGGACTCTGCCTCGGAGAGCCTGTCGGCCATCTCGCCCTGGCAGAAGTCGTCGAGCACGAGGGCAAGAGCGGAGCTGCCCCTGACTCCGGACAGCCTCTCCGGAGAGAACGCCGGAGACTGGACGTCCTCGAAGACGATATGGATGCCGGTGGTCGCCTCCGGGCAGAGTGCCTTTGCGAGCGATTCCAGCCTGGGATCCGGCACCGTCACGGTGAGGGGCTTGTGAGGGTCCGCATCCTGGTTGCTCGCCAGCGCCCTGAGGAGCGTCGTCCTGCCGCATCCGGGGAAACCGACCAGAGCTACGTGCACGGGGCTCCTTCCCGCGGGCGTGCTACTCGCAGAATACTCTTACTCTCTCTCCGTCCTTTCCGTCAACGTCCACCTGGAGCTCCGCGAGAGCGTTCACCAGCTCCTCCTCGTCCAGCTTGGACAGGACGGACAGGTCGAAGCCGTGCTCGCTGACGGCCATCGAGGCCTCCTTGGGCATCAGGGCGCCCAGTTTTATCCCTGTCTTCACAAGGCTGAGCGGGACCCTGACGTTGACCTTCTCTCCGTCTGCGCCATCCACGGTAACCCTCAGGTAGCGGACCCTCGCCGGCTTGCCCTCCCCGGAGGGCGAAACCGGGGCCGCATCGCGGCCGGCGTCCTCGCCGATCTTCTCGAGAAGCGCCGTTGCCTCATCGACCGTGATCTTCCCGGCGGCGAGCATCTCGAGCACCTTCTTCCTCGACTGGGCCATCTCGTTTCCTCCTTCCGGCGCCGGTTCGGCGACGATCAGATCCACTTCAGATAGACGTCAGGAGCGCCGCTCCTGCTCTCCCGGCTTCTCACGGAGACCTCCGTCCCCCTCATCGCGGCGAGCAGCAGCACAACGTGGTGCCACTGGGAGAGCAGCCCGGCTACTCTGGGGTCCACGATGCCCCTGCCCAGGAAGCCGACCAGCCAGCAGAGCGGGAGCAGCGCCAGGGCCAGGACCCAGAGCAGCAGCCAGGGAAGCGGGACGACCACGCTCCGGACTCGAAGCAGCAGCAGCGTGCTCGGCAGGCCAGCTCCGCAGACTGCTGTGCATTGGCGGGACATCACAGCTCCTCCAGAGCTGTGTGAACATCGATCTCACCGGCCTCCAGCTTCCGGAGAACCATCTCCGGAGACCCGGGGGCCGACATCACCCTGTTCAGCCTCTCGACCAGCCTGTCCAGCCGGCTCCTCGCAGTAGGATAGCTTACGTCCAGGATCGACTGGAGCTTCCTGATGTTCCCGTAGCTCCTTATGAAGGCGATGGCTATGGCCTGGTCCTCGCTTCCCAGCAGCGCCAGGGGGGAGAGCTCGAAGCTGCCCTCCAGGCGTATGGAGCAGTTCTCGCAAACACAGGCGACGGGAGTCATCGGTCGTCTACATTCAGGACATCTGGCATTAGCAATATCCATATATGACCTCCAACTTCCTGCACAATACTAAAGTCATGCTTTCACTTTGTCAATACCGGTGCTGCTGGTTCGCGCTGCTGCGCGGTGGGCCACTTCTCTGCTTACCAATATGTTAAGTCCGAGGCATTTAACTGCAACGGGCAAGGTCTGCTCGCGGAGACAGAATCGCTCGCTTGTTAACACCTCCTCCCGATCATCCCCGTTGACTTCGCTGATAGAGCCCCTCACATTGCTGCAGG
>JAFGKQ010000243.1 GCA_016928495.1 Candidatus Fermentibacterales bacterium | reverse complement strand
GAGAGCTCGGACGATTCGGCGAGATCGCGGTGATAGACCTCGATGCGGCGCTGGGTGAGGGCGAGAACAGGGATCTCGTCAGGAGCATCTGCAGGGTGGCAGACGTGAGGGCGGGAGGCGGCATCAGGAGCGAGCAGCATGCCAGAGAGCTTCTCCGGGCAGGGGCGCGCAGGGTGATCATCGGCACCTGCGCCCGGGAGTCATTCGTCCGGAGGCTGCCTCGGGAGTGCGTTCAGGTGGCCCTGGATCACGATGCCGGAGAGGTTCTGGACCTCGGCTGGAGGAGAAGGACAGGGGAGACTCTCGAGGAGCGCCTCCGGCAGGTGGAAGGGAGCGCTGGTTCGCTGCTCTGTACCTTCGTCGCAGACGAGGGGGGCATGAGGGGGATCAACCTGGACGAGGCGGGGCGCATTGCCGGGCTCACAAGCCTTTCGGTGACCTTCGCCGGCGGAATACGCCACGAGTCCGAGATAGCCGGACTGGCGGCCATGGGTGCCGACGCGCAGGTGGGGATGTCCCTCTACTCCGGTAGACTGGACCCGGCGGAGGCTGTAGTGGAGTGCCTCGACTTCGAGAGGACGTGCCCCATGCCCACGATCGTCATGGATCGGGACGGACAGGTTCTCATGCTCGCCTACAGCACCCGGGAGTCTCTCCTGGAAGCGCTCAGGAGCGGCAGCGGTGTCTACTACAGCAGGTCCCGACGGATGCTCTGGCGCAAGGGCAGCACCTCGGGCTGTACTCAGCGTCTTCTGCGGGTTCGTGCCGACTGCGATCGGGACGCCCTGCTCTTCACGGTCGACCAGTCGGGCTCGGCCTGTCACACCGGCAGCTACAGCTGCTTCGGGAGCAGGAAGTTCGGGATTCCCCTCCTCATGGAGACACTCTCGGAGAGGATGGCATCCGGAGCGACCGGCTCGCTCACTGCGAGACTCGGCTCCGATCCGGCCCTGCTCCGCTCCAAGATACTCGAGGAGGCAGGCGAGGTGGTCGAGGCCTCCTCCGGAGGAGAGCTGGTCTGGGAGATCGCGGACCTCCTCTACTTCCTGTCCGTTCTGGCCTCGAGAGAGGGCGTGGCCTGGCGGGACGTGACGTCCGAGCTTGCCGGAAGGAGGAGGCCATGAGGACTGCGGAGGGAGCCGAAGCGCTCGGGATGGTGGAGGAGCACGAGGCAAGCGCTCTCGGGCGCCCTTTCCGTGATGGTGTTGCCAGTGCGGTTGCCTCCATAGTGGAGGAGGTGCGGGAGGGGGGACTGGAGGCCCTGCGGGCGGTCGCCAGACGCCTCGGCGACCCCGAGCCGGTGACACTCGGGCTTCGGGACCCGGTCGTCGACAGCAGGATAGCCAGCCTGGATCGCGAGAGCCAGAGGATCATCGACGCTGCTGCGGAGAACCTGGAGAGGTTCTTCCGGGGCATGATGGACCGCTTCCACGACTACGAGTGCAGCTCTCCCGGCTTCCAGGCAGGCCTGCGCTTCCAGCCGGTGAGACGGGTCGGCTGCTACGTTCCGGGGGGAAGGCATCCTCTGCCCTCCAGCGCCCTGATGACATGCATCCCGGCCAGAGCTGCCGGCGTTCGCGAAGTGCACGTCTACTCACCCAGCGAGGCCGCGGAAGTCCTCTACGCTGCCCGCCGGGCGGGCGCCGACACCATAAGCTCCCTCGGGGGGGCGCAGGCCGTCGCCGCGATGACTTTCGGGTCCGGCGGGTTCCCCAGGGTCGACATGATCGCGGGGCCCGGCAACAGGTACTTCACCGAGGCCAAGAGGCAGCTCTACGGCCTTGTCGGAGTGGACATGATCGCCGGGCCCAGCGAGGTCGCCGTGATCGCGGATTGCCTGGCGTCTCCCCGTCCCGTTGCGCTGGACCTGCTGGCGCAGGCGGAGCACGATCCCGATGCCCGCTGCTGGCTGCTTACCGACAGCCCGGCACTTGCGCGGGCGGTCGAGTCGGAGCTGCTCCTGCTGACGGGCGACATCCCCCGTAGGCCGGGCGAGACCGGGCTGTCGGAGCGGGTATCCGCACTGGTGCTGGACAGCCTGGAGGACTGCATAGCTGCCTGCAACAGGCTCGCCCCCGAGCACCTCGAGCTGCACCTCTCCAGAGGCGAAGACCTGGCTCTCGAGAAGCTCGAAGACTATGGAGCGGTGTTCATCGGGGCCGGGTCGTGCGTGGCGTTCGGTGACTACATGGCCGGGCCCGACCACACCCTGCCGACCGGGACCGCCGCGCGGTTCAGCGGCTCCCTCAGCCCGATGTCGTTTCTGAGGGTCCAGGGTTGGGTTCGCCTGGCCGCGGAAGGAGGAGGAGAAGCGGCTCGCGATGTCGCAGCATTCGCCAGGATGGAGGGCCTGGAATGGCATGCCCGGGCCGCCGAGGCACGGCTCGATGGCGAATCGGTCTAGCCCCGCCGGAGTGCCTCGATCGAGTCGCCGAGCAGGAGGTCGGGCCTCGCGCCGAGCAGGCCGAATATGCCCCCGGTATGGATGAAGAGGACGTTTCCGGGCGACATCCTCTTCTCTTCCTCGACAAGGGCGAGCATGGCCTTCCCGGTATAGACCGGATCCAGAACCAGGCCGTCCGATCTTGCCAGCCGGCGTATGCACGACGTTACGCTCTCGTCGGCATGAGCGTAGCCCTCGCCGTAGTACCCCTCGACCACCTCCGGCTGCTCCGGTGTCCAGTCGCCGGTCCCGAACCTCGAGACGGCCTCGCGCGCAATGGCGAGAATCCGCTCCACGAACTCCGCGTGCGGCTCGCCCACGTTGACGCCCCTGAGAGCGGCTCGGAGGCCGAAGGCAGCCTTGCCCAGCAGCAGGCCCGCGGAGGTCCCTCCGGAGCCTGCGGCAAAGTAGATCCTGTCGAAAGACACTCCCGTGTCTCGTTCCCAGTCGGCTATCTCGCTCGCGCAGCAGAGGTACCCGAGGCAGCCAGTGGAGGTCGAGGCCCCGACGGGCACGAAGACCGCCTTCCGGCCCGCGGCGTTCTCTTCTTCGACGATCTCCCCGGCGATTTCGGGGAGTCTCTCGGCGTACTCCCGGGGCTCGACCATCCTGGTCCGGGCACCCATGAGGAGGTCCAGGAACAGGTTTCCCGTTGGCTCCGGCTCGATGTTCCTCCTGAGTATCAGGTAGGGGTCCAGCCCGACCTGTCTGCAGGCCACCGCGGTGGCGCGACAGTGGTTGGATTGCATGGCGCCGGCGGTGACGATGGTGTGGGCGCCCTGATCCATCGCCTCCTTCAGCACGAACTCCAGTTTGCGTATCTTGTTGCCGGAGTTTGCGCTCCCGGTGAGGTCATCGCGCTTGACGAAGACCCTGACGGGCAGCTGCCTCGAGAGGCCGTGCAGCTCGCGTATCGGAGTGGGGAGGTTCGCGAGTCGAAGCCTGTCCGGGAGATCCAGGCCAAAGCTCTTCATGCATTCGCTCCGATCCCCGTCAGGAGATCTCCTCGACCTTTTCCACCGACGAGTTCACTATGAAGGCACGTATGGTATTGGAGTCAGGGTCCGCGGGAATCAGGAAGAAGCCCGGCTCGTCCGGATGGTAGGCCTGCGTGGTTCCCTGGAAGACCTCGCCGTCCTTGAAGGTCACGCGCAGCTTCTTGCCCGAGCCCGGAGGAGTGGTGCTGAAGCTCTTTCTTGCATCATGGGTCGAGTCCCCGACGAACCCCCTGACGAAGAAGAGGGCCTTGAGATCCTCCACGATCACCCTGGTGACCTGCCCGGGGTCCTCCGGCGCCATCATGCTGAAGGACTCCTTGCCGGGCGAGAAGTCCGTGCTTCGACCCTTTGTCGTCCTGCCGTCCCTGAACCTTGCGACGAGCCGGTTCATGCCTGCCTGTCCCTTCCATCAGAAGCGGGGTCGTCCGTGAGAAAGCCGTCCCGGCTGTATTGGCCTATCTATGCAAACTGTGAGGCTCGATCTCAATAGTCCAGAGGCGGCGGGAACAACCCGCCGCCCCGTCCGGTATACTGCCCGGTGGGTCCGGTCCAGTCGCGTGAGAGGGGTGCACGGAATGAGGCGCTGCCGATTGCTGACGGGTCTTGTGGTGCTTGCTCTGACCGCATGCGGATCATCGTCGCCCGGGGACCGGGCGGCTGGCGGGCAGGATGCTGCTGTCGGCAGCGATTCCCCGGCGTGGCCGGGCGTGGGCTCGGCGGAAGAATGGCGGAACCCGTATCTGGTGGCATGCCCGGACGGGTACATGCTCCGCGGGTCTCCGGAGGTGCTCCCGGTCGGCAGTCTCGCGGAGGTGCTCGAGGCTCTTCCCGACACCTGCTGGCCCTACGGCCGCGTGGTCGCCGTCCAGGAAGCCGGCATGGGCTCAGGGTTCGACAAGGACAGCATCGAGGCCATGCAGAGGCGGATCCTGGAGGCCCTGGAAGCACTCGACATGGAGGTCGAGCTCTTCCCCAGCTCCTGACCGGTCTTGACTTCTCTGCGCGGGCTTTATCTGGATTGCCGTGGCGGGCAAAGAGGAGATGCCTGCTCGGATCGGTCTCCAACCCGCGACTGAAAGGAAAGCCGGGATGAGCGGTGCCCTGTCCGAATCGGGATACTCCGACACCGGAGGCAGGTCCTACCGCGATCTTCCGGGAAGCGTCTGGGCGCTCGGCTTCGTATCCATGTTCATGGACATCTCCTCCGAGCTGGTCCATAGCCTTCTGCCCCTGCTCATGGCCACCCTTCTGGGCGCGTCCATGTTCACCATCGGCATGATAGAGGGCGCTGCAGAGGCTGTTGCGGCAATAACAAAGGTCTTTTCGGGGGCGCTCAGCGACCGGCTGGGCAGGCGCAAGCCGCTGGCCGTTGCGGGGTACTCCCTCGCGGCTTTCACCAAGCCGGTCTTCCCGCTCGCCACGAGCATCGGATGGGTCTTCGGCGCCAGGTTCACCGACCGTATCGGCAAGGGCATCCGGGGTGCCCCCAGGGACGCTCTGATTGCTGACATCACGAGGCCCGGGCTGCGCGGCGCGGCCTACGGGCTCCGCCAGGCCCTCGACTCGCTGGGGGCTCTCATCGGCCCCCTTCTCGCTATCCTCCTGATGCTCTGGCTCTCCGACGACATCAGGGCGGTGCTCTGGGTAGCGGTCGTGCCGGCCGCCGTTGCCGTTGTCGTTCTCGTCGCCCTCGTCCGGGAACCGGGATCCTCCAAGCCGGAGCATGGCTCCGGCAGCCGTCTCACGCTCGCGTCGGCGAGGCTCCTGCCACTTCGCTACTGGCTTGTGGTGGCGCTGGGCGGGGTCTTCACCCTGGCGCGCTTCAGCGAGGCCTTCCTCATCCTGCGGGCCCTGGACGTCGGACTGAGGATCGGCCTGGTTCCCCTGATCATGGTCGCGATGAACCTGGTCTACTCCGCTGCATCCTATCCTGCCGGCATCGCTGCCGACCGGCTTCCCGCGCGGACCCTGCTGCTAGCGGGCCTGACGGCGCTGGTGGCTGCCGACGTGGTGCTGGCCATCGCGGGCTCGCCCTTGGCTGCGATGCTGGGAGCCGCCTTCGGGGGCCTTCACATGGCCCTCACCCAGGGGCTTCTCTCCAAGCTGGTAGCGGACGCGTCGCCGGTGGAGATGCGAGGCACCGCGTTCGGGGTGTTCAACCTGGTCAGCGGAGCTGCCCTGCTTCTGGCCAGCGTCATCGCCGGGGCTCTGTGGAGCGGGATGGGGCCCCGGGCGACCTTCGTCGCGGGGGCCTCGTTCGCGGCTCTTGCGGCAGCCGGGCTGTTGCTCTACGGAAGGACGGACAGAGCTGGAGGGGGGCCCGCTACTCCACGAGAGCGGTTACGCAGTAGAGCTTGCCGATGACCTGACAGTCGTGCCTCGCGAAGCCGGCCTCCTCCACGAGGCGTTCGATCTCCTTACGGGTGTAGAAGCGTACGTAGCAGCCCTTCAGCATCAGTCTTACCTTCCGGACCGGGGCCCTCCAGGTCAGGCGCCTGGGAAAGGACATGATGGCCCTGTCCCGCACCATCTCCCTCATCTTCGCCATCATGGGAAGGGGCTCTCTGACGTAGTCGAGGAGCCCCATGGCCGTGCAGACGTCGAAGGCCGAATCGGGTCGATAGTGTGCGGGGTCCGTCTGGATGAAGCTGCACCTGTCGTCCAGTCCTTCTTCCCGGGCACGCCGCCTGCAGGTCTCTATCATCATCTCCGAAGTGTCGATGCCCACG
>JAFGKQ010000242.1 GCA_016928495.1 Candidatus Fermentibacterales bacterium | reverse complement strand
GACTGCTCCGGAATAGAGGCGGAGCTGGGGAGGAGCCTGGGTATCCTGGAGACACGGGCTGCCGACGTTCCCGAGCGACACAGGAGCATCGCGGCGGCCTTCGACTACTCCTGGGGTCTTCTGAACGATCTCGAGAGGACCAGCCTCGCCCGCCTGGCGGTCTTCAGGGGGGGATTCGATCCCGCCGATGCGGATGCCGTTGCCCGGTGCGGGATGGCGACGATTCAGTCTCTGGTCGACAAGTCCCTTCTCAGGCGTGAGAGATCCGGAAGGCTGGCCTTCCACGGCCTGCTGAGGCAGCTCGCGGAGCAGAGGCAGGACGCGATTCTCGAAGAAGGCATGCAGGGCATCAGGCTCTCGCATGCCCGCCACTTCGGCGCCTTCCTTGCCGGCACCAACCCCTGCTTCCACGACCACAGGCTGGCGGAGGCCCTGGACAGAACTGCAGAGCGGCTGGAGAACCTGCGGCTCGGCTGGAGCACGACCCTCGAACATGGCGATCTGGCGCTTGCAGAGGTCTACGCCGTCGGCCTCACGACGTACTACCAGATGAGGAGCCTCTCCAGCGAAGCGGTCGACCTTCTGGAATCCGGTCTCGTGAAGCTCGATGCGATGTCCGCAACCGGGACCGCGCAGCCTTCCCGGTCGTGGATCGGGCTGCGAGTGATGATGCTCGAGCGCCTGGGCGTCTTCAGGACCGTTCGATCGGAGTACGAAGCCGCGCGGGATTGCTTCGGCAGCGCCCTGGATCTCGCGGAAGCCTCGGGCTCCGTTCAGCTCCGGATCCGCTGTCTGAGCGGCCTGGGGAACCTGTCCCAGAGGATCGGGGATGCCAGCGAGGCAGCTGCCCTCTATGACAGCGCGCTGTCACTGGCCAGAGAGTCGGACGACCTTCGTGCGATGGCTGCGCTCCTGTGCAACAGAGCCAGCGTTCAGAGGGACCTGAACGACCCGGATGGCTCGGAGGCCATGTACGCGGAGGCCCTCGAGAAAGCGCGCAGGCTCGGTGACGGATACGTAGAGGCTGGCGTGCTCAACAACCTCGGCTCTCTTGCGCAGGCTCGTGGCAACAACGAGCTGGCCCGCTCCTACGCCGAGCGGGGCCTGGAGTTGAGACGCAGGATCGGGGACAGGCTGGGCATCTCGACCTCGCTGACCTGGCTGGCCCGGATAGTCGCCTCCACGGACGTGGGAGAGGCAGTCCGGCTGCTCGAGGAGAGTATCGATCTGGCGGTGGAGCTCCGGGATGACTACAGGAGAGCCAACGCGCTGCTCGTGCTGTCGGATGTGCTTCTGGGCCATGGAGAAACGGAGCAGGCTCGCCTCAGGCTCGGTGAAGCTACCGCGATAGCAGGCAGGCTGGGCAATCCCAAGCTGCTCAAGATGTGCCGGGATTCCGCGCTCGCCCTGGACGGTGACTCGCGGAGCCAGGCCTGACGGGCCGCCCCTCGAGGGTGCCCGCCCTTCGAGGCCTTTCTATATTGGTGGGCTGACGACGGACACTCTCGGGAGCCAGCAATGGCAGGGGGGCCTCAATGATCGCGAACGTCATCGCCGTGGGTGCATATGCTGCGCTTATCGTCGTAATCGGTCTTCTGGGCCTCAGGAGGACGAAGTCCTTCAACGACTTCCTGCTGGGTGGGGGCCGCGTCGGTCCCTGGATGACCGCATTCTCCTATGGCACGGCCTACTTCTCCGCGGTTCTCTTCATCGGCTTCGCCGGCAAGATCGGCTGGGGCTTCGGCCTCTCGGCGGTGTGGATCGCGATCGGCAACACGGTCCTGGGCGTGCTGGGGGTCTGGCTGCTGCTGGCCAACAGGATCAAGCGGTCTGCCCAGTCCATGGACGTGAAGACCATGCCCGAGTACCTGGAGGCCAGATACGGCAGTCACTTCTTCAAGGGCTACGCCGCGCTGGCGATCTTCGTCTTCCTCATTCCCTACACCGCGGCAGTCTTCATGGGGCTCAGCTACCTTTTCGAGGTGTCATTCCGGATACCCTACGTCTGGGTTCTGCTGTTCATGGGCGTTTTCACCGGAGTCTACCTGGTCATGGGCGGCTACAGGTCCGTGGCCATGATCGACGTGATCTTCGGCCTGGTGATGACCGTGGGCGTGGTAGTGCTTCTGTGGTTCTCGATCTCGAAGGGCGGAGGCATACCGAACATCGTGGACAGCCTCAGGGCAATCGAGCCGAAGCTGGCCTCTCCGGTGGGGCCGCCGGGCTTCGTTCCCCTCGCCTCTCTCGTCTTCCTGACCAGCGTGGCTCCGTTCGCCATGCCCCAGCTCGTCCAGAAGTTCTACGCCGTCAGGGACCGGAAGGCGATCAGGATAGGCACGATCGCCTCCACGGTCTTCGCCCTGCTCGTCACCGGCACCGCATACTTCACCGGCGCCCTGACCAGGATCTTCCTTACCCCCACGACTGCCCCGGGTGCCTTCACCGAGACCGGCACCCCCCTGGTCGACAACCTGATGCCCGAGCTGATCGCGCAGATCATACCGGCCGCCCTCACCGTCGTGCTGCTGCTGTTGATCCTCTCGGCGTCCATGTCCACTCTGGCATCGCTCGTGCTGGTATCCAGCTCCAGCGTGACCAAGGACTTCTTCCATGGCTTCGTCCAGAAGAACGCGTCCGACAGGGAGCTTACGCGGCTGGGCAGGCTCTCCAGCGCCTTCTTCATCATTCTCTCCATGATCCTGGCCTGGCAGAAGCCCGGCTTCATAGTCACGATCCTGTCGGTCTCCTGGGGAGCCATCGCGTCGGTGTTCCTGGGCCCGTTCGTCTGGGGGCTGCTGCGGCGGGGGACCGGGAAGCCCGAGGCGATCGCGTCCTCCCTGATCGGGCTGGGCACATGCATGGTCCTGTTCTTCACCTGGGGCGCGGCGAAGGTTCCTCAGGCCGCATCCGTCGGCATGATCGTATCCCTGGTGATCCCGGCCGTCGGCCTCTTCAGAGGGCGCCCTGCCGCGCAGAGCGCGGCGGCACCGTCGGCCTGACGTCCGTTTCCGGGTGCCGGCCGTGAGGTGCGTCGCGGTTGACATCGGCGCCGGAAGCGGCAGGCTGGTCCTGGGCAGCTTCCGGGGCGACCGCCTGGAAGTAGACGAGGTCCACCGCTTTGAGAACAGGCCGCGCTTCGAGCAAGGCCACCTCCGCTGGGATGCGCCCCGGCTGCTCGATGAGATCCGCGCTGGGCTCGTCGAGGCCTGCCGCATGGCTGAAGGCCCTCCGGACAGCGTGGGCGTGGACACCTGGGGCGTGGACTTCGCGCTGCTCGATCCCGGGGGCGATCTGCTGGGGCTGCCCGTCTCCTACCGGGACGATCGCACCGAGGGGATGATGGAGGCGTTCCTGCAGAGGGTCCCTGCGAGCGAGGTGTACGAGAAGACCGGCATCCAGTTCCAGAGGATCAACACCCTCTACCAGCTCTGCGCGATGGCCCGGCAGGAGCCCGGGCTTCTCGCGAGGGCGTCGCGGCTTCTCATGATGCCCGACTACTTCCACTACGGGCTCTGCGGCGCGATGTGCACGGAGCTGACCGATGCATCGACCACCCAGATGATCGACCTCCGGACCGGGGACTGGGACCCGGGCCTGCTCGAGGCCATCCCGGTCAGGCGCTCCATTCTGCTCGACCCGGCACCCGCGGGCACCCCCCTGGGCAGGCTGGAGGGGCTTCCCGGGCTCGAGGGGACCCTGGTGGTGGCCCCGGCAACGCACGACACCGCTTCGGCCGTGGCGGCGGTGCCCGTGCCGGAGGACGAGGAGTGGGCATTCATCAGCACCGGGAGCTGGTGCCTGATGGGAGTGGAGCTGCCAGAGCCCGTCACGACGCAGGAGGCCAGGCTGGGGAACTTCACGAACGAGGCCGGCGTGGGGGGCACGATCCGTTTCCTGCGGAACCTCACCGGCCTCTGGCTGATGCAGGGGCTGAGGGACTCCCTTCCCGGAAGGCCCTCCCACGGGGAGCTGGAGCAGATGGCGGAGATCGCGGATCCCTTCGGGTGCCTCCTAGACACGTCTAATCCGCTCTTCTTCAGCCCGCGGTCCATGACGAAGGCCATCGACCAGTTCTGCAAGCGCACGGGCCAGGAGGCACCCTCGACTCCCGGAGCCTACGCGCGCTGTGCCCTGGAGAGCATAGCCCTGAGCTTCGCCCGCACTCTCGACCAGCTAGGGAAGCTCGGGCCGAAGAGAGTGAGAAGGGTGCACATGGTGGGAGGTGGCTGCAGGAGCGCGCTTCTGTGCGGCATGGCATCGAGCGCGATGGGTGTGCCGGTGACCAGCGGCCCGGTGGAGGCGACTGCCGTGGGCAACCTGCTGGTGCAGGCCATGGCTCTCGGGCTCGTTCCCGACCTGGCCTCGGCCCGCAGGCTGGTGTATAGCTCCTTCGACATGGACCACTACGAGCCCCGAAGCGATCTGCCCTGGGCCGAAGCCCGGGAGAGGTACGACGAGCTCTGCAGCATCCGGGAGAGTGGCCTGTGAGCGGCGTGAGGACGGCGCGCGCCTACGAGCTCGCTAGGGAGGCGTACTCTGCCCTGGGAGTCGACACCGAACGGGTGCTGGCAAGGCTTGCCTCGATCTCCCTGTCCCTCAACTGCTGGCAGGGAGACGATGTCCGGGGCTTCGAGGGCGGGGGTGACCTGTCGGACGGCGGCCTTCAGTGTACGGGAAGCTACCCCGGCAAGGCCCGCAACGCCGCTGAGCTCCGCTCCGATCTCGAGAAAGCCATCTCGCTCATCCCCGGACGGCACCGCGTGAACCTGCACGCGATCTACGCCGAGCACGAAGGGGGCTCGCCCCCGTCGAGGGAAGGCCTGGAGCCCCGGCACTTCGCGGGCTGGATCGAGTGGGCGGGGGAGAGGGGGCTGTCTCTCGACTTCAACCCTACCTTCTTCGCCCATCCCATGGCCGCGAGCGGCTTCACCCTCAGCAGCCCGGACGAAGGCGTGCGACGGTTCTGGGTCGAGCACGGCAGGGCCTGCCGCCGCATAGGGGAGTCCATGGGGCGCGGCCAGGGCAACCCTTGCGTGGTGAACATCTGGATCCCCGACGGATTCAAGGACGAGCCTGTCGACAGGAAGGCCTTCAGGGCGAGGCTGCGCGCCTCCCTGGACGAGATCCTGGCAGACAGGTACGACCGTTCCCTGCTTCTGGACTCGCTCGAGCCCAAGCTGTTCGGCATCGGCTCCGAGTCCTGCGTGATAGGCTCCTTCGAGTTCTACCTGGCCTACGCCCTGGAGACCGGGAGCATGATCTGCCTGGACACCGGCCACTTCCACCCCACGGAGCGCGTGTCGGACAAGATCAGCTCCGTGCTCGAGTTCTCCGAGAGGCTGCTGCTCCACCTCAGCCGTCCGGTCAGATGGGACAGCGACCACGTGCCCGTACTGGACGACGAGCTGTCCGCCACGGCCAGGGAGCTGGTCAGGGGGGGCTACCTCGACAGGGTGCGCCTGGCTCTGGACTTCTTCGACGCGACCATCAACCGCGTAGCGGGATGGGTGATAGGAGCCAGGGCCGTCCTCAGGGCGCTCTGCATCGCACTGCTCGAGCCGGTGGAGACACTGCGGCGCCTGGAGGAGCAGGGCGACTACACCAGGAGACTCGCCATGCTCGAGGAGCTCAAGGGGATGCCCCATGGAGCAGTCTGGGGCCACTACTGCGCCGGGAGCGGAGTTCCCCCCGGACTTGGCTGGATGGACGAGATCGCCGCCTACGAAGCAACGGTCTCGAGCGAGAGGGAAGGCGGGAGATGACCGGTCCGGAGCACCTCGGCCAGGACGTCCTGCGCGAGATCGACAAGGTATCGGAGGTCTCGGGCTACCTCTGGCGCAAGGGGTGGGCCGAGCGCAACGGAGGCAACATCTCGGTCAACCTGACGGGTCTGTCCGGCGTCCCTGCCGTCCCTGGCGGCCGGAGGCTCGAGCTGCCCACGGGGCTTCCGTTCGAAGCCGGGGGAATGACCTTCTTCGTCACAGGGAAGGGAGAGCGCCTGCGAGATCTCGGGAAGCCCCCGAGAGCGGGCGGTGTGATCGTCCTGGGACAGGATGCCCGGAGCTGCAGCCTGGCCTGGAGCGCCGCTGACGGAAGCCGCTTCGAGGTCACGAGCGAGTTCGTCTCTCACGTGATGCTCCATCTGGATCTGGTTGCCAGGGGCAACGGCTACAGGGCCGTGGTCCACACCCATCCGACGAACCTGATCGCTCTCAGCCATCATCCGGCCTACGGGCGCGACGAGACGGCCCTCACACGCACCCTGTGGGGAATGCTGCCGGAGGTCAGGGCCTTCGTTCCCGGGGGCATCGCCATCGCGCCATACACGCTGCCCGGCTCGGCGGAACTGGCGCGTCTCACCGTCGAGGCGCTTCGAAAGGCGGATGTCGTGCTCTGGAGCAAGCACGGGGCCACGGCCTCGGGCAGGGACGCGATCGAGGCCTTCGACTTCATCGACGTGGCCGACAAGGGTGCCTCGGTCCTGCTGGCCTGCCTGGCGGCCGGCTACGAGCCGGAGGGCCTCAGCGACGAGGAGCTCCGCGGCCTGGAGGACGCACTGGGGCTGTAGGGGCCCTGCCGGTCATTCCTCTTCTTCCCCGGAAGCCACCCAGATGATGAAGGCGTACTCGAGCGCGATCCCTCTGAGTGAGGAGAACCTCCCCGAAACGCCTCCATGGCCCGCCTCCAGCTCGGTGTGGAACAAGAGCGGCTCCGAGCCGGTACCGGTGCTCCTGAGCTTCGCCACCCACTTCGCAGGCTCCCAGTAGCCCACCTGCGAGTCGTGCAGGCCCGCCGTGACCAGCATCGCGGGGTACTCGACCGGGGTGACATTGTCGTACGGCGACCAGGACATCATGTGGTCGTAGTAGACCGGGTCCGCCGGATTGCCCCATTCCGAATACTCGTTGGTCGTGAGAGGGATGGTCTCGTCCAGCATCGTGGTGACCACGTCTACGAACGGGACCCCCGCCACCAGTCCCCGCCAGAGATCGGGACGCATGTTGGCAACGGCTCCTATGAGCAGGCCCCCGGCGGACTCGCCCACCCCGAAGATCCGGTCCGGGTCGCACCATGCCTCCGACGCCAGGTACTCCGCGCAGGCTATGAAGTCCTCGAAGGTATTGCGCTTGCTCAGCAGCCGGCCTTCCTCGTACCATGCCCTGCCCAGCTCCTGGCCGCCCCTGACGTGAGCGATGGCGTAGATGAAGCCCCTGTCCAGAAGGCTCAGCCTGGTGGTTCCGAAGTAGGGGTCGTTGCTGTAGCCGTAGGCCCCATAGCCGTATAGGACCAGCGGGTTCTCGCCCCGCCGGAGCAGGTCCCTGCGGTAGACCATCGAGACGGGGATCCCGTGGCCGTCGTGCGCGGGCGCGAAGAGCCTCAGCGACTCGTACAGGGAGGGGTCGTACCCGTTCACTGTCTGGGTCTTGAGGAACTCGATCTCCCCGGAGGCCATGTCGCAGGCGAGGGTGGACCACGGAGTTGTCAGCGAGGAATAGGAGAGCCTCACTGATCCGGTGTCGTACTCGTAGTTCTGAAGTGGCCAGACCTCGCAGGGCCCGGGAGGGAGAAGAGCCGGGTGCCACTCCCCGCCCGGGATCTCCCTTGCGCGAACCAGCGGGATCCCTCCCTGCCGCTCCCTGACGACCATGTAGTCCCGGAACCCCTCCACTCCCTCGAGTAGCACATCGTCCCGTCCCGGCAGGACCTCGGTCCAGGTCGACTGGCGGCTGTCGGCCGCAGTTGTCCGCACCAGGCGGAAGTTCTCGGCATCGAGGTCCGTCCGGATGTAGAGCGAGTCCCCCGCGAAGGCTATCGAGTAGAGAGTCCCGGGGCTCCTCGGCAGGACGGGCACGGGGTCCGAGTCCGGGCTTGCGGCGGGGATCAGCAGGTACTCCGAGGCATCCGTGCTCTCGGTCCCTATGATGATCCACTCGCGGCTGCGGGACTCGTAGACCCAGGGCCAGAAGGTCGAGTCGTCCTCGAAGAAGACCGTCCGGTCCTCGCCACCGCTCAGCAGCTCGTGGCTGACGATCCTCCCGGTCCGGCCCGTCTCGTCGAGCAGGCCGCAGAAGATGCTCCTGGAGTCCGCGCTCCAGGCGATGTCGCTGCTCGCGCTGCCCACGCTGTCCGGCAGGAACTCGCCCGAGGAGATGTCCAGGAACAGTATCGTGTCCCAGTGGTCACCCAGCGTATCGAAGGCCATGGCGATCAGCGAGCCGTCCGGGCTGACGCTCATTGCCTCGAGAGCCAGGTAGTCACGACCGGTAGCCATCTCGCCCAGGTCCAGCAGCACCTGCTCCTCGCCGTCCGGAGAGCCGTCCCTCCTGAAGTAGACGGGGTACTCGGAGCCTTCCTCGTAGCGCTCGCCGTACCACCAGCCGTCGAGCTCCCACGGCACGGACACATCCTCCTGCGGTAGCCTCTCGACCATCTCGTCGTACAGGTCCTCCCTGAGGGCCCCCGTGCATGCGAGGACTGACTCGGCATACGCGTTCTCTGCGACAAGGTATGCCAAGACGTCGGGGTCCGAGAGGTCTCTCATCCAGTAGTAGGGATCGACTCTGATCTCCCCGTGGGCCTCCAGCTCGACGGGGACCCGCTTGGCCGCGGGAGGAGCTGGCAGCGCGGAAGCGGTTCCCAGGAGCAAGAGAGCACACGGAGCTGCCAGCGAGCGAGACATCTTCCGTCCTCCTTCGACGAGATGCCGGACAGGAGCCTTGGTCACACCAGTGGATGAACCACTGCCGGCCCGGGACCGTTCCCGCCGTCTGCGCAGGGAGCTAGAGCCCGTACATCCTCCCCAGCATCTCGGCCAGCTTCTCGCCGTAGTGACTGTCCGAGGCCCAGGTTCCAGCCAGGCCCCATATCGTGGGGGACTTGCCCTTCGGCACCACCAGCTCGTACCGGGGATCCACCTGCCCGCCCACCAGGGGCTCCGTAGAGCCATATGCCTTCAGATGCTGTACATGAGCGCGAACGCCCGTGCGCTCGTCGGGGAAGCGGAGGCCCGGATGGGCGGCGTCGGTGGCGCCAAGGCCGCAGAAGTTGCACATGTCCTCGGTCACCAGTCCTCCGAAACGAAGGAAGCCGGTCTCCAGGCACATCTGGGCGAAGGCGACATCGGAGTTGACGCCCTCGAAGGCGCACTCCTCGATGTACAGGACAGCCAGCAGCGCTACCCGGTCCTCGTCTGCATCCGGGTTGTTCTCCATTACGAACTCCGCCAGCCGGTCGGCG
>JAFGKQ010000241.1 GCA_016928495.1 Candidatus Fermentibacterales bacterium | reverse complement strand
GTAGTCCCCACCGGCCACTGCCACGAAGTCGCTGTTCGGCTCGGGCACATCGCACTGACCGTAGATGTTCCATCCCCATGCCACGATGGAGCCGTCTTCTTTCAGGCCGAGGCTATGGTTACCACCACCAGCTACTGCCACGAAGTCGCTGTTCGGCTCAGGCACATCGCACTGGCCGTAAACGTTGCTTCCCCAGGCAACGATCGAGCCGTCGGCCTTGAGGCCGAGGCTATAGTAGTCCCCACCGGCCACTGCCACGAAGTCGCTGTTCGGCTCGGGCACATCGCACTGACCGTAGGTGTTGTCTCCCCAGGCCACAATGGAGCTGTCCGCCTTCAGGCCGAGGCTGTGGTCGTACTCACCAGTCACTGCCACGAAGTCACTGTTCGGCTCGGGCACATCGCACTGACCGACGGAGTTGGATCCCCACGCCACTATCGAGCCATCCTGCGCAACGGCAGCACCTGCAATTCCCAGGAGGAAGACTGCAATCAACACAATCCAAGGCTTCATGGGATGACCCCCTCCGTTCCGGGTATCCCGGACGTGGCGAGACAGTGGATTCCGGTTAGCCCGTCTCACTATCGCTGGCAGCCGGTCGGGGGTCAATGCGGCGGATTCCCCGCTCCTGTACCAGACCTGCACACTATGCACCCGGAGGTGACGCATGAACGTGACCAGAACAGCCGTTGCCCGCAGGAACGCCCCCGGCGAGACCATGAGCTTCGCCGACTACTGCGCTTCACCGGGGATCAACTTCTCTACGCTCATGTACATGGCAGACAGCCCTGTCCACTTCCACTGCTTTCATTTCCTGATTGTCGGGGGCTCTTCCTGCTCTGTTGGCTCCAATAAGGGGACACATCACTTATCTCCCTTCCAGAAGATGGACTGGGCGGGGAGATAAGTGATGTGTCCCCATAACTCCGGGAGGGCTCACCGCATGAGCCACCCGCTCTGCGGCTGCTGATCCCTCGCGCCGTGGGCACCGCAGCTCCCGGAGCGCCGGAGCATCTCACGAAGAAGCCGTCAGGCGAGCTGATCCCCGGGCCGGAGCTACGGATACCGCCGTCTCGTTGACCGCTCCGGGTCCCTTGTCTATGCTCCGAGCCGAAGCGCTGCCGCCGGCCTGAGGGACCCGGGGAGCCGGGCTTGGCTTTCGGTCATGACCGGGAGACCAGAATGCCTTCGATCGCGGACTCCAGAATTCTGAGCGTTGCCGAGAAGCTGCTCGTCATCCTCGTCATGACTCCGTTCCTGTACATTGCCGTCACGGTCCTCGCCCACGGCGTGCCTGACCTGCCCAGCTCCGGAGACGCCGCGCTTCTCGAGCTCAGCACCAGGAACGTCTTCTCGAGATGGATACTGCTGGGCCCCTACTCCCGCTTCGGCTTTTTCCATCCGGGCCCCATCTACTTCCAGCTCCGCTACCCCATCTATGCCGTCCTTGGCCAGAGCAGCTCTTCCTTCCTGCTGGGCACGGTGCTGATCCAGATGCTGTGCCTGTTCTTCGCCTGGAAGTCGGTCAGGAGCTCCGGAGCCCGGGCTGTCGCACCACTCTTCCTAGCCTCCGCGGCGCTCTACCTCCTCACGACCGACAAGTGCGTCTGGCTCTCCGAATGGAATCCCCTGATCGTGATACTCCCGTTCATGCTCCTCGTCGTCGCCATGGCAGGAGCGGTCTCCGGGCGGCTGGCATGCCTCGCGGCGGCCGTGGTGGCAGGGTCCTTCGCGACGCAGACACACATCGCGGTATTCCCGTCCATTGCCGCGATCCTGCTGCTATCCATCGCGATCGCAGCCTGGCCGAGGCTCGTCGGGTCGGCCAGGCGCATCAGCCTCAGGCCGAAGCCCATCCTGATCAGCCTGCTGCTATTGCTGGTCCTCTGGGCGGCTCCGGCTTACCAGCAGCTCTTCCCGGGGGACGCTGAGGGCAACATGACCCGGATCGTCCAGTACTTCCGGGAGTCCGAGCCTCAGGCCGATTCCCGGAGATCGTTCGCGCTGTGGCAGAGCACCATGACCAACCTCGAGCTGGGCTGGCTGAGAGACGGGCCCGCAGTCAGGTCGGTCGCTATCGGCCTCAGGCTGGTCCTCCTCCTCGCAGCATTCGTTCTGCTCAGAAGGAGAGGGGATCATCCGTTCCTGGCTTCCCTCTCGCTGTTCTGCCTGATGCTCCATGCGGTGTCCTGGCTATCCGTCACGCAGATCAGGGGTCGTCTCGAGGACTACCTCGTGCTGTGGGCGGGGGTAGTGCCTCTGCTATCCCTCTTCGTCATCCTGGCAGCGCTGGTGGTCGTGCTGCGCGGATGGGCCTCCGTCTGTCTGAGGGGAGCAGCGGCGCTGTTCCTTCTCTACTCGTGCGTGGCGCTCCCGGCAGAGGTGAGCGACTACTACCGGGCCGAGCTGCATCCCTCGTGGACCAACGAGATAGCGGTTGCGGAGCTGTCGCGGCAGCTCAGGAACAACCTGGAATGGGATGGAAGCACCTTCTACGTGCTCAGACTCGCTACCCCGAGCCAGTGGCCGGTGCTGTTCGGTCTTCTCAACTCATTGGAGAAGATGGACTTGCCGGTCGGGGTCGAGCAGAGCCGGTTCTACATGTCCGCTCCCGTGCCGGAAGGGATGGCCTCGCGGACGCTGCTTCTGGGCATGCTCGGCCAGACTGCTATGCCCGTTCCGGAGCTTGCCGCCAGGTGGGACCGGATCGGAGTCCTTCTGCAGTAGCCAGGAGCCGAGGCGGGATGCCGCTCCCCTCGAGCACGACCCGGGCACATCCGTTGCGTCGAATGGGCGCACAGCCTCGCTGCCCGATCCGGGAACAGGCCTGTTCGAATGCTTGATGAGTCAGTGTTTGGGCCGGCGCGCGACCGGGCAGGTCCGGTCTCTACTCGTCGAAGTCCTCGTCTCCATCGTCATCATCGCCGTCCTCATCCTCTTCCGGGAGATCCTCCTCTTCGGGTGGAGGAACGTCTTTGCGGTGGCGCTGGATGTTGGCGGAGATCGCTGAGCCGAGCTCGCGCGCCAGGCGTGTGTGCCCGAAGCCCATGTTCAGGAAGTCCCACGGGAACTGGACCGTGGGCTCCATTCTCTCGAACACCCAGTCCATGCTTACGCCGACCTCCGCGAAGGAGGCCGTCCAGCTCAACCCTTCCAGCATCTTATGGACGGCAAGACCCGCCCTGCAATCGCCCCGGGCCAGGAGGGCCTCTATCTGCGACTCCCTCGCCTCGGCGAAGCTGCATGCTACTTTCCTGATCCTGCGAAGCCGCTGCTCCACCTCTCTTGCCCTCTTGCGGAGGATCTGCGGGCGGACCATCGGCATCCACTGGAACGCGGTCCAGGGCCGTGGGATGAAGTTGGAGAAGTGGATGTCGATCGGGGCCTTCGTGTGAGTCCTGATCTCCTCGACGAGCGAGGCTATCGCCTCCCTGTCCTCGTCGGTCTCGAAGGGCATGCCGATAGAGAAGCTGAGCTGCAGCCTCTTCAGGCCTGAGGCATCTGCCTTCACTACCTGTCCGATGATCTCCTCGTTGGTGAGCTTCTTGCCTATGACACGTCTGAGGCCGTCGGTCCCCACTTCCGGAAACAGCACCAGCACGCCCTCCTCCGCCCCCTCCCGGCTGCCGGAGATCGCCCTGGCCCTGTCGGCCCTCAGGGACGTGATGCTGGCATGCCTGCCTTCGGCGCAGCAGACCTCCATCACCTCCTTGAGGCCGGCATAGACCAGCGGGGAGTTGGCGGTAAGGGCCAGAGGAAGGGCGGAGTCTATCGGCTCGAGGGAAGCCAGGACCTCCTCCGCCTTCCTCTCCCTGTAGGGAAGATGGATGTAGCCTTCCAGACAGAACCTGCAGTTGAACGGACAGCCCCTCGCAGTCTCGATCACCACTCTTCCGCAGAGGGCGCAGTTCCGGGTGATGTAGACGGCCTGGCCTCTGAGCGCCTCCGCCATCGCCCACTGCCGCATGATCGTGACGCCGGGCCTCTCCCTGCCATGGATCGCGGGAACGTACAGGCCCGGCAGCTCTGCGACCCTGTCGAGCAGGACATGCTTCGGAGCGCCCTGGGTGCCAAGGCTCTTTATCGTGTCCAGAACCGGCCCCAGCGAGGGCTCCGTCTCGCCCACGATGAAGAAGTCCATGAAGGGAGCCAGAGGCAGAGGATTGGCCGTGGTCGGCAGTCCGCAGCACGCCACGAGGGGCCACGTGGTCCTGCGCCTTGCTCCGCGCAGCTCCATCCCGGAGAGCTTCATCATCTCCAGAAGCCTGATGAACTCGGGAACGGAGCTGACACAGAAGATAATGAGGTCGAAGCCCGCGATCGAGCGGCCTGATTCCAGAGTAACCATGGGCCGCCCGGTGCGCTTCCTCCAGTTGAGTTCGTCCGGCTCCGGGTAGAACGACCTCTCGCAGACGGTATCGGGCCAGGTCGAGAGCTGCCTCAACATGACATGGAAGCCAAGGAGGGACATGCCGACGCGATAGACCGACGGGCTGACGAGAGCAGTCTCGAACACGCCGCTCCGATTGACGCCACTGATCTGGCGCTCGTCGGAGAGCAGGCCGAGACGGCGCTGGTTGTATCGCTCAGGGGCCGATCTTCGGCTCATCGTTCAGAATGCCCGCCTTCAGATTACTGACAGGGCGGATTATAGCCGTTACCGCGAGCCTCTGGCAATTCTGAGCCGTAAGACTATGTCCTGCAGCTTTTTAATCCACTCTCCTCTTGAGAAAGGAAGGGATGCTCGAGTTCCGCTTGGAGATCGCGTCCTCCTTGACGGCAAAGGGCTCGACCTCCGCCTCCGCCCCGGACCTACCCCCGAACGGGAAGTCGGCTCCCCTGGTGTCAGGGATCTCCAGCAGCTCGGGCTGACCCACGGCCGCAGGCTCTCCGAAGCCGGTAGAGATCACGGTTACCTTCAGGACGTCCCCGAGGTCTTCCCTCATGCTCATGCCGATGAACACGTTGGCCTGCGGCCCGACGACCTTGGTTATGGTCTCGTGAGCCTCCACAAACTCGTTGAACCTGATGCTGCTCGAAGCCTGCAGGTTGACGAGCAGAGAGCGCGAGCCCTCTATGGAGACGTTGTCCAGCAGCGGGCTGGAGATAGCCTCCCTTGCGGCCTCGATGGCTCTGCTGGGCCCTGACGCACTGCCGGTTCCCATCATGGCCCCTCCGCCCTGTGTGATCACCGTTCTCACGTCCTGGAAGTCCAGATTGATCTGGCCGGGCGAGGATATGAGGCTGCAGATGCCCTCCACTGCATTCATCAGGACCATGTTGGCCATGTCCATGACTTCCTCGAAAGAGGACTCCTCTTCGGCAAGCGACCTCAGCCTGTCGTTGGGAATCACTATCAGGGTGTCAACCTCCTTGCGAAGGCCCTTCACCCCCAGGTCAGCCTGACTCGACCTGACGGTTCCCTCGAACTCGAACGGCCTTGTCACGACTCCCACGGTTATGGCGCCCAGCTCCCTGGCGGTATTGGCGATGATCGGGCCGGCCCCCGTGCCGGTTCCGCCTCCCATTCCGGCCGCTACGAAGACCATGTCGGCCCCGGCCAGGACCTCCTCGATCTCCTTGAGGCTCTCCTGCGCCGCCTGTTCACCGATCTCACAGTTGCCCCCGGCTCCCAGGCCCTTGGTCATCCGGGGGCCGAGCTGGAGCTTCACGTCCGCCATGCATCGCTGAAGATCCTGAGCGTCGGTGTTGATGGCGACGTACTCCACCCCCTTCAGGTTCGCTCTGATCATGCGGTTGATGGCGTTGCCACCACAGCCGCCGACGCCCACGACCTTGAGAGTGGCTTTGCCGGAGGCCGCGACGGCCTCCTCGATCTCGTTGATGTCGGTGAATTTCATCCGACCCTCCTTCATGGCTACCTCATCCTCCTGAAGACATCCCCTATCCGCTTCAACGTGTCAGAAATCCCCGGTCTTCTCCTTCTCCTGCCGGCGTTCGCAACGTAGTCCAGGCCCAGCACCAGGAGCCCGGTCGCAGTCGCGAAAGCAGGCTTCGACACCAGGTCGGTGACGGAGTCCGGAACCGATGGAGAGCCAACCTCTACGGGAATACCGGTAACCTCTCTTCCGGCCTCGGCCATTCCCGGCATCGATGCGGCTCCTCCCGTTATCACCAGGCCCGCGGGGAGATCGTGCACGCCCATTCCCGATCTGCCGACCTCGCCCGCTATGGCCTCGAAGATCTCCACTACTCTCGCCGTCACGACCTGTGAGATTATCGAGTGGGAGATGCTGACGCTCCCTCTGCCTCCGATCTTCGGCACCGTGACCGTCTTGCTGGGATCGACCATCGTGAGGGACGCGACGGCCCATTCCCTCTTCAGGTGCTCGGCCTGGACCGATGGTATGCGAAGCGATCTCAGGTCGTTGGAGATCAGGTCGCCGCCAACCGGGACCACCCCGACGTGGCAGACCGTCCCGTTGCTGAATACGGCCACGTCGGTCGTCCCGGCGCCTATGTCCGCGAGCACTACCCCCATCTCGAGCTCATCGTGCGAGAGGACCGCCTTTGCGCTGGCGAGGCAGGACGGGAAGACACCGGAGACGGAGCGTCCAGCCATCCCCACGGCAGCCTCCAGGTTCAGCACCGAGGTCTTGTCCGCCAGAATGGTGTAGACCCGCGCGGTCAGCTGCTCCCCTCGCAGTCCGATCGGCGGTTTCTGGAGCCTGTCGAAACTGTCGACGCCGTACTCCCGGACCACCACGTCCAGCACCCGGCTGGTAGCCGGGAAGCTCACCGCCCTCGCGGCCTCCTCGGCCCTGTCTATGTCCTCCTCGTCTATCTCCCGGCACTCGTAGTCCTCGTTCCTGTCGATCCTGACCGAGCCCGTTCCGGCAATGCCACGCACGTGAGGGCCGGAGACGTTCACGAACACGTCATCGATAGACCAGGAGGAGACCCCCTCCGCCTCCTCGATGGCCGCCTGGACGGCTCCTGCGACACCCTTGACGTCGATGACGGATCCCTCTCTGAGCCCGCCGCCCGTGGATGCCTGTCCCACGCCGGTCACGATCAGCGCACCTTCCTCGGAGAGCTCCGCGGTAACGCACGTCACCCGGCTGGTCCCAACGTCAAGCCCGCTTATCACACCGGTCTGCAAGTGCTTCTCCATCCCGCGCCGGAGAGCTCCGCTCCGGGGCCGGGGCTCCTGCGCACCACGACCTGCCCCCTGAACCGGAGATCCAGCTCATGGCATCCTTCGACGGGTATCAGATCCCTGAGTCTCTCGTAGAGGCTCCACGCAGAGGACAGGGCGCAGGAACCCAGGAGGACCTCCATCCCGGACTCCCGCTCGATCCATCTCACGCACCCGTGGTCGATGAGGAAGTGCCCCCCGGAGCTGGGCAGCGATGCCTCCGCTGACCAGGCGAGCATCTCGGGCAGCAACAGCGTGTCGGCCCCGGACGAGAGCTGCACGAGGGGGAGGGTATCGGAAGCGAAGCGGGAGGGCAGGACCTGCCCGTCATGCCCCATCACCAGGCAGCTCCCGGAGTCCATCCGGAACACCTTCATGGCAGGGATGGCGAGGCTGACCTCCACGATCAGCGTTGAGGGCCATGACCTCGACACTCTTGCCGAGGTCACTCCCTCGATCGCCGAGAGGCTGGCGGAGACCTCGCCGGGGTCTATGCGGCCCAGGGGAACCAGCATGTAGGGCCCGACCACGCCAGCTACGGCCGTGGAGTCCTCCGCTCTGCATCCTCTGACCCTCACCACGCGCAGGTCGAAATACCCCTCCCGCTCGGCCCACCTGTAGGCCAGAGCGCCCAGGAAGAGGACCACCGCGGAGCCGAGGAGGAACAGCCACACGCCAGCCCGTCCGCCAGTGCTGCGCCGCTTCCTCACATCGCCTCCCGCACGAGTCTGCGTGCCAGCTCGTCCACCAGCCCGGCCCCCATGAAGACGATCGTACCCGATCTCCTCCCCTCGATCAGCTTCCCCACCAGGTCGAACCCGGCGGTATTACAGTCCAGGCCGAGACCTCTGGCAGCAGAGCAGACCAGATCGCTGTCCACACCGGAGATGGGTTCCTCGCGCGCTGCGTAGACCGGCAGGATCAGGCACCAGTCGGCCAGCAGGAGAGCCCGGGCCATATCACCGGAGAGCCTGGCGGTGCGCGAGTAGAGATGAGGCTCGAAGACGACGCCGAAGGGACCCCTGCAGGTATCGCGGACGGCTCTCAGGGAGGCTTCGATCTCCTCCGGATGGTGGGCGTAGTCGGAGATGACGTCGCACCCGCCGATCGAGCCGATCCTCTCCAGCCTCCGGGACACGCCGGGAAACCCCGAGATGGCCTCGATTATCTCTTCGGGCGCGAACCCGTACTGGAGCAGGGCGGCAAAGGCCGTGGCCGCGTTCATGACGTTGTGCCTTCCGGGAACGGCAATCCTGCCATCCAGGCCGAGGTTGGTCGAGTAGGCCGTCCCCCACTTCCCGTCCTGGTGGAGCTTTCTGAAATCGAAGTCGCCTCCCGGACCGGTGGTGCGGACATTCCTGCCGATGCGCCCGGCCCAGAGCGCCAGCTCCTTCGATGCCTCGGGAACCACGACGCTTCCCCCCGGCACGGTCTGCTCGAGGAAGATGCCATAGGCCTGCGCCAGCATTTCCTCGTTGCCGTAGCACTCGAGGTGCTCCGATGCGAAGGAGGTCACCACTGCAACGGAGGGTCTTATCCTGAGGAAGGCCCTGTCGAACTCGTCAGCCTCCATCACTATCGGGTCCCCGCCCTGCCTGAAGTTGCTGTTCCACTCCATGACCCTGCCGCCCACGAAGACGGTCGGCGAGCGGCCCAGCTTCTCCAGCGCCCAGCCGATCATCCCGCAGGTGGTGGTCTTCCCATGGGCGCCGGCGACCGCTATCAGCTCCCTCCCTTCGGAGAGCTCGGCTAGAGCCTCGCTCTTGCGCAGCAGCCGTATGCCCAGGCTCCTGGCCCGCTCCAGCTCGACGTGATCGAGAGGGACTGCTGCAGTGTAGACCACGAGCTGAGCCCCCTCGACATGAGAGGTGTCATGACCCTCGATCACCTCTATGCCTTCTCGCGAGAGCTCCTCACCGATGCTGCCCGGGTGGGTGTCGCAGCCGCTGACCTGCCAGCCGAGGGACCGGTACCATCGGGCGAGCGCGCTGATTCCGCTCCCGGCTATGCCGACCAGGTGCATCCTTCCGGTCATGGAGCTCCTCCTTCCCGGAGCCGGAGCAGCCTCTCCGCTATCAAACGAGCCGCGCTGCCGTTGACACTCGCCAGTCGTGCGCATGCCGCCCTCATTCCGGACAGGGCGCCCGGGTCCGCGAGCAGGCTGCGAAGCCTCCTCCAGAGGTCCTCCGCCGACAACCCCCCCTGCCGCATCGTCATGCCACAGCCCTCCCGGCAATACTCCTCGGCATTCGCGGTCTGGTGATCGTCGGCCGCATAGGGGTAGGGAACCAGGATAGAAGGCAATCCGAAGTACGACAGCTCGGTCAGGGACATCGCCCCGGCTCTCGCCACGGCGACGTCCGCTGCGGAGTAGAGCACGGAGACCCTGTTGTGGAAGGGGAGGACGGCGGCAGCCCCGCCGGCCCCGACGCGAGCGAGAACCCGTCCATAGTCCGCCGCCCCGGTCTGGACGATCAACCTCGCGCCGCCCGCGAGCCCCTTCTCGATCCCGGCCATTGCCAGGTCGTTGATGCATCGCGCTCCCTGGCTCCC
>JAFGKQ010000240.1 GCA_016928495.1 Candidatus Fermentibacterales bacterium | reverse complement strand
GCACCCTCCCCGGAGGAGCTCGCGAGCGCCCCTTCGACCAGGGGAGAGGCCCTGAGCGCCATGCACGTCTGGCAGGAGGCCATGGACCTGGTGGTGCATTGCGCCAGGCTGGTAAGGGAGTTCCCCGGCACGGAGAAGTACGACCTCTGCTACAAGATGCGGCTGTGTGCGCACGAGGTGTCCTCGGGCATCGCCAGAGCGATGCGCTTCGACGACTCCCTCTGCTTCGTCTATCACCTGAACTCCGCCTACTCCAGGCTTCTGTGGCTCGAGACCGATCTCGAGCTGGCCGAGTCGCTCGGATACGTCGAAGACGACGAGGCGGATCTCTTCAGGAAGCACATGGGCCTGCTTCAGAGGATGATAAGAAAGCTCATAGACACAACGAGGGAAGCCAACTCGGAGTCCGGAGTGCTCGTGGAGTCCTGCGGCTGAGGCCGCCGGGAACGAGCGGAGAGCGAAGAGAGCCCGGGAAGGCGGGTCGGGCGAGTTGAGCCTCGGGAAGGACGCGGGGACTCGGAGGGGCCCCGGAAGACCGCCCGTTCTCGAGGAGGACTGGGCCAAGGTCACGGTGGTCCTTCTCAACAGGCAGATAGCCTTTCTGGACCACCTCTCGGCCGAGATCCGCAAGAGGTCGGGAGAGGCAGTGAGAAGGAGCGAGATCATCAGAACGCTGATCGACTTCCTCGAGCGCTCGGGCACGGGTACCGGGCGCTCCTCCTCCGAGGGTGACCTGATGCGGCAGCTCACGAGATTGTCGAGGGAAGTGCCCCGGTCAGGGTCCGGGGATGAAGGGAGAGGAAGCGAATGAGAGAGCTGGCTGAGTCTTCCGAAGGCATCAGCCCATTCGACGATGCCTTCGATGCCACGATGGCGGTGTTCGAGATGATGAAGCACCTGCCCAGGGCGATACTCGGCGCACAGGGCGGTGGCGAGGAGTCGAAAGCCCTGCTCCCGGAGTGGTTCCCGGGAAGCCTCGGCCCGGAGGAAGAGAAGGTCGAGCCCGAGAGGCTCCGGGACTTGGAGGATGAGTTCGAGGACGACTAGCCCGCAGCTCCGGAGCCGGCAGCAGCCAACTCAGCGCCTGGAGTTCCGGACGAGCAAGTCGGAGGCTTCCTTGATGAACTGACTCCTCGTTACCAGGAAGACGACGTCATAAGCCTTCAGGATGAGATCCCCCCTCGGTATCGCGAAGCTCTGCTCGTCCTCCCTGTAGACCCCCAGGAACACGGCCTCCCCGGGGAAGTCCCTGTTCTGCGCGATGTCCCTCAGGCTCCCGGCAACGACCATGGCCGGCCAGCAGCGTGATGCCCTTTCGCGGCAAGACCGCTCCCCGTCTCGAAGTAGGCATCCAGGTAGCTGCATCTCAGATAGAGGAACAGGGGAAGGGACCCCGGAGCGGGGAGCCCGATCCAGGCGCACGCGCAAGCCGGCATGGCCTGCGATCCGCACGAAAGGTCCCTTCCGGCAACGAGCTTCGGGATGGCGCCAGTCAGGAAGGCCTCGCCGCGCGAAGAGAGAAGCTGGTTCAGGTCGGGCTTCCGGGCATCGAGGAAGCTCTGGCCGGACAGGATGAATAGCCCACTGCGACGATCGGAGCTCATATCGAGGAACCGGCCTGCCCCCTGGCTTGACTCATGCGGTGCTTCGGGTATACTTGCGAGATTAACTGCAAACGAATGCATATTATGGAGGATCGAACCAGGATGAAGAGAAGAACCGAGAGGCTCCAGTTGATAGCACGCCTGCTCGCGGAGCGCCGTGTGCGGGACCAGTCCGAGCTGGCGGGCGCGATCGAGGCCATGACGGGCTCCGCTCCGTCCCAGTCCATGCTGTCCAGGGACCTCAAGTCCCTCGGTGTCGTGAGGTCCATCTCCTCCGACGGCACGTACCAGTACAGCCTTCCGGAACTCCGTCCGGCCTCGACCTCGATGGATGCGTTCAGGAAGCGGTTGGCCTGCTCCGTTACGGGGACGAGGAGGTCGGGGTTCCTGGTCCTCGTCCTGACCGGCCCGGGCGAGGCCCCCCTGGTCGCCAGACTGCTGGACGGTTCCAGCATGGAAGGCCTGCTCGGAACGGTGGCGGGAGACGACACGATCATCTGCGTGACAACGGATCCCGGAGCTGCCGAGCGGCTGGAAGAGGAACTGCGAGAGCTCACATCCTGATCCTTCGGTGCCAGAGCGGCATTCCGGCGGGGCATTCGAGATCGCTCGGGCCGTCCGGAGGTACACTCCCACGGCTGGAACCGGCAGGCTCGAGGTGCTCGAGCCTGCGATTGCGGACCGGGGCCGGGGGGTGAATGTTCGGACTTCGAGCGACCATCCCCACTGCAACACGATTCGAGGAGAGACCCAGTGATGACCGGAGAGCCGGAAGCCAACCAGCCGGGCCTGTTCCTGGCCGACGGCAGCTTCTTCCGGGGCGTTCCTTTCGGAGCCGCTTCGGACTGCACCGGCGAGGTAGTGTTCAACACGGGCATGGTGGGCTATCCCGAGAGCCTGACCGATCCGTCCTACCACGAGCAGATCCTGCTGCTCACCTATCCGCTCCAGGGCAACTACGGAGTACCCGGAGGGGGCACCACGGGTCCGCTCGGGATTCCCGAGTGCTTCGAGTCCGACAGGATCCGTGTCAAGGGCCTGGTCGTCTCCCGGCTCTGCGAAGCTGACTGCGCCAGCCACCACTCCAGCTCGAGGAGCCTTCACGAGTGGCTGCTCGAGCAGGGCGTCCCTGGGTTGTCGGGAGTGGATACGCGGGCCCTGACGCGCAGGATCCGGCACAGCGGGACCATGCCCGGCTACATGGGCACGGCCTCGGGGAGGCCCGCGAGTCTCCGGGACCCCAATCTAAGGGATCTGGTTGCCGAGGTGAGCAGGAGGGACGTTGTGAGTCTCGATCCGGGGAGCAGCGGCGAGCATCCCACAGTCGTCCTCGTGGATTGCGGTCTGAAGGCCGGCATAGCGAGGTGCCTCCTGGCCCGGGGCATGAGGGTCCTCGTCGTGCCGCACGATCACTACTTCCCCGGGATGGACCTGGACGGGCTGGTGATCTCGAACGGCCCCGGGGACCCCGCTCTGTGCTCCGTGGTCGCCAGGAACGTCGGAAGGGCCCTGGCGCTGGGCAAGCCCATCCTGGGGATCTGCCTGGGCCACCAGATACTGGCCCTCGCCGCCGGGGCCGGGACCTACAAGCTGCCTTTCGGTCACAGGGGGCAGAACCAGCCGTGCCTCGAGCTGCCCGGAGGTGCCGGAGCCAGGTGCTACCTCACCTCGCAGAACCATGGCTACGCGGTGGAGGAGTCCTCTCTGCCGGAGGACTGGACGACATGGATGAGGAATGCGAACGACGGCAGCGTGGAGGCGATAAGGCATGGAACGCGGCCCTTCACCGGCGTGCAGTTCCATCCGGAGGCTTCTCCGGGCCCGACGGACACGGCCTGGATCTTCGACATGTTCGCCGATCAGCTTCGGGGAGCACGGGGTTGAGCCCCGCCGGGGCCACGAGGCCCGCTTCCAGCCCTCTCCCACGGCGTGTCCTCGTCCTGGGGAGCGCGGCGCTCAAGATCGGCGAGGCAGGCGAGTTCGACTACTCCGGAAGCCAGGCCATCAAGGCCCTTCGCGAGGAGGGCATCGAGACCATCCTGGCCAATCCCAACGTTGCCACCATTCAGACCTCCGACTACCTTGCCGACCGGGTCTACTTCCTGCCCATAGTCCCCGGCTTCATCGAGAGGCTGCTGGAGCGCGAGAGACCGGACGGAATACTGCTGAGCTTCGGGGGACAGACAGCCCTCAACTGCGGGGTGGAGCTTTACAGGACGGGAGCCCTGGACCGGCTTGGAGTGAGGGTATTAGGCACTCCTGTTGATGCAATAGTCAACACAGAGGACAGGGATCTCTTCGCCAGGCGTCTCGCCGCTCTGGGCGTGGACACTCCAAGCAGCAGGGCGGTCACGTCCGTCGACGAGGCCATGCAGGCCGGAGAGGCCATCGGTTACCCCTGCATGGTCCGCGTCGCCTACGCACTCGGCGGCCTGGGATCCGGCATCTGCGCCGGTCCGCAGGAGCTTCGAGGCCTCGCTACCCGGGCCTTCTCGCACACCGGGCAGCTCCTGGTCGAGGAGTACCTGAGGGGCTGGAAGGAGATCGAGTACGAGGTCGTCCGCGACGCGGCCGATAATTGCGTGTGCGTCTGCAATATGGAGAACCTCGATCCCATGGGCATCCACACGGGGGAGAGCATAGTCGTCGCCCCCAGTCAGACGCTCACGAACGACGAGTACCACGGTCTGAGGGAAGTGGCGATGCGGATCGTCAGGGACGTCGGGGTCGTGGGGGAGTGCAACGTTCAGTTCGCCCTCTCTCCGGAGCGTTTCGAGTACCGTGTGATAGAGGTCAACGCCAGGCTCTCCAGGAGCTCTGCCCTGGCATCGAAGGCGACGGGCTATCCGCTGGCCTTTGTGGCCGCCAAGCTTGCCCTCGGCAAGTCGCTCCACGAGGTCGAGAACCTGGTTACCAGGTCCACCTGCGCCTTCTTCGAGCCGTCCCTGGACTACATCGTGGTCAAGGTCCCCAGGTGGGACCTGGGCAAGTTCAGAGGGGTCTCGCAGCGCATCGGATCGGCGATGAAGTCCGTCGGAGAGGTCATGGCCTTCGGCAGGAGGTTCGAGGAGGCCCTTCAGAAGGCCCTGAGAATGCTCGACACAGGGGCAGACGGCCTGCTCCTGAACGAGAGACCCGTCATACCGGACCTGAGGCAGGCCCTGGAGGAGCCGACGGAGCTCAGGGTCTTCGCCGTGGCCAGAGCGCTCGAGGAGGGAGGGAGCGTAGAGGACATCTCCGCCCGAACGGGCATCGATCGCTGGTTCGTCTGCGGCATCGCAAGCGCCGTGAGGGTGGCCGGGCGCCTCCGGGATGCGGGGCCTGCGGCCGTCGGGGACCGCGACCTGCTGCTCGAGGCCAAGAGGAGCGGTTTCAGTGACGTCCAGATCGCGCGGGCAACCGGGCTGACGGAGGACGCGGTGAGGAGCTCCAGGACCAGGCTGGGCATCACTCCCTTCGTCAGGCAGGTGGACACGCTGGCGGCCGAGTACCCGGCGGCGACCAACTACCTCTACCTGACGTACAACGGCTGCGAGCACGACATCGAGCTGGGCAGAGAGGGCTCGGTCGCGATACTCGGCTCGGGCGCCTACAGGATAGGAAGCTCGGTCGAGTTCGACTGGTGTTGCGTCAACACCGCGAGAACCCTGCGCGAGCTGGGCTACGGCACCATCATGATCAACCACAACCCGGAGACGGTAAGCACCGACTACGACGAGTGCGACAGGCTCTACTTCGAGGAGCTGGGCTTCGAGACGGTGCGCGAGATCTACGAGCTCGAGAAGCCGATCGGGCTGGTGCTGGCCATGGGCGGGCAGAAGCCCAACAACCTCGCCAGGCGCTGCTTCAGCGAGGGTCTGAGGGTCCTGGGGACATCTCCGGAGAGCATACACACCGCCGAGAGCCGCAACGCCTTTTCCAGCCTTCTCGAGACACTGGGCATACGCCAGCCGGAATGGAGCGAGCTGGTCAGCGCCGACGACGCCCTGGAGTTCGCGGGGAAGGTCGGCTACCCGGTCATGGTGAGGCCTTCCTATGTCCTGTCCGGCGCGGCCATGGGGGTGGCGGGGAATGCCGGGGAGCTCCACAAGATCCTCAGGAAGGCGCTGGACGTCTCGAGCGAGCACCCTGTCGTGATCAGCAGGTTCGTGGAGAAAGCGAAGGAGATAGACGTCGATGCCGTTGCCAGGGACGGCGGGATCCTGCTCTGGGCCGTGTGCGAGCACGTGGAGAACGCAGGCGTGCACTCGGGCGACGCCACTCTGGTCATCCCTCCTCAGAGGACCTACCTCGAGACCATGAGGAGGGTGAGGGCAATAACCGGGCAGGTCGCCTCTTCCCTGCGCATCAACGGCCCCTTCAACATCCAGTTCCTGGCGAAGGACAATCAGGTGATGGTGATAGAGTGCAACCTCAGAGCGTCACGCAGCTTCCCGTTTGTCTCCAAGGTATTGGGGATCAACTTCATAGATGCTGCGGTGAGGGTGATGACCGGACGGCCCGTGCCGAACCTCCCGAGCCGCTCCTTCCTGGATCTGGACTACGTGGGGGTGAAGGCGCCCCAGTTCTCGTTCACCAGGCTCGAGGGTGCCGATCCCACCCTCGGCGTCGAGATGGCTTCGACCGGAGAGGTGGCATGCCTGGGCAGGGACTTCGACGAGGCCTTCCTCAAGGCCCTGATCTCGGTCGGCTTCCGTTTCCCTCTCGGAAAGGTGCTTCTTTCGACCGGGCCCATCGAGAGCAAGGCG